>CAVKDD010000061.1:0-7262 GCA_963654845.1 Acutalibacteraceae bacterium
GTTACATTGTTTGAGATAATGAAAAAAGATTCTAAAAATCCCAAAAATGAAAACAGAGATAGATTTGTTTTATCAAAAGGTCACGCATCTCCTGTTTATTATGCTGTACTTGCAGAATATGGATTTATTCCAATAGATGAGTTGATGACTTTTAGAAAATTGGGTTCACGTTTACAAGGTCACCCATCTAATCTGTATTTAGACTGTGTTGAAGTCCCAACAGGTTCTCTTGGGCAAGGTTTATCAATGGCTTGCGGTATTGCTCTATCTTTGAAGTTGGATAATACCCCTGCAAAAGTCTATTGTTTGTTGGGTGACGGGGAATTACAAGAAGGTTCCTGCTGGGAAGCTTTTATGAATGCTGATACTCACAAGTTAAATAATGATGTTGCTATTATTGACAGAAACAGACTTCAAATAGACGGAAATACCGAAGATATTAAAGCTTTAGATAATTTGAAAGATAAAATTGCAAGTTTTAATTGGGATGTAATTGAAATTGACGGACATAATACTACACAAATAATATCTGCTTATTTGAAAGCAAAAAATTCTGATAAACCAAGTGCAATAATTGCAAATACCGTAAAAGGGAAAGGTGTTTCATTTATGGAAAACAATCCTGCATGGCACGGGAAAGCTCCAAATGATGAAGAATTAAGACTGGCATTGAAAGAATTAGAGGTGTAAATAATGAGTGTAGTATTAGGTACAGAAAATAAATCTCTTAGAAAAGCATACGGAGAAACTTTAGTAGAAGTTAGTATGGAGAAGAAAAATATTGTTGTGTTAGATGCGGATTTGTCTTCTTCAACGCAAACAAAGTTGTTTGCAAAACAATTCCCGAACAGATTTTTTAATTGTGGAATAGCGGAACAAGATATGATTGCAACAGCTGCTGGGTTAGCATCACAAGGTAAAATTCCGTTTGTTTCTACATTTGCAATGTTTGCAACAGGAAGAGCTTATGATCAAATAAGAAATTCAGTCTGTTATCCAAAGTTCAATGTAAAAATAGTAGCGACACATGGTGGGGTTACGGTTGGTGAAGATGGTGCAAGTCATCAGGCGGTGGACGATGTAGCCTTAATGCGAAATTTACCCAATATGACAGTAATCGTTCCTGCAGATTATAAAGAAACTCAAGAGGTGATTAAGTATGCCGCAACTCACAAGGGGCCGATGTATATAAGAATCCCAAGAACAAATTTACCTGATGTTTTTGATGCTTCTTATCGTTTTGAATTGCAGCCAAAAGTAATAACAAAAGGTACTGATATAACGATAATTACAAACGGAGAAACCTTAAAAGAAACACTATTGGCAGAAGAGGCTTTGCATAGCAAAGGTGTAAATGTTCAAGTAATTCATTGTCCTGTTGTAAAACCAACACCTTTAAGTCTAATTGAAATGATAACTTCTAATTATGTTGTTACCGTTGAAAATCATTCGATTATTGGAGGTTTAGGTAGTATGGTTGCTGAATTAATTGCAGAAAGTGACAAAAATATTCGCCTAAAACGAATTGGTGTAAATGATGTTTTCGGACAAAGCGGAACCGCAAGTGAATTATTAGATTTTTATGGGTTATCTTCTTGTAAGATTTTGAATGAAGTATTGTCGTTAATATAGTGATGTGGAGTAAGTTTACAAATCGAGAAAAAGAAGTATTACAATTAATTTGTTTAGGCTACACGAATGCTCAAATTGCTGAAACTCTGAATATTAGTTTTTATACGGCGAAAGCCCATGTTTCCGCTATTCTTCAGAAAATGGGTGTCAAAAGACGGCTTCTCGCTGCTCTCAAATATTCCGGCGATTTATAGGTAAAGAAATAAAAAACTCGGATTTTCCAAGTCGTTTTCTTTTTGTATATTTAGAAATTTTTGATTATGTATCAATGTTGGTTGCATAAACCGCATTGGTTTCGATGAAATCTCTACGAGGTTCAACCTTATCACCCATCAAGATATCGAACAACTGGTCACAAAGCATTGCATCTTCGATATTTACCTTTAACAACGTTCTTGTTGCAGGGTCCATAGTTGTTTCCCAAAGTTGTTGCGGCATCATTTCGCCCAAACCTTTGAAACGTTGGATTTGCAAACCTTTTTGACCTCTATCATCAATTATTTTTTGCAATTTTTCAAATGAATTGATTTCGTGCTTTTCAGTATCTGTTTCAAGTAACAAGCCGTTTGTTTCTTCAATCAAGAAATCACGGATTAACGGATAAGAAGCCTTCAATTTCTTAAATTCGGTACTCTTGATAATACTTGGATTAAGAATTACATGTTCTTCCTCGTTCAAGTGTAGAATGAAGGAATATTTAGAGTTTTCAGGATTATATTTAACTTCAACTCTATAATTTTCAGCCTCTTGAATATTGTAGTTTTGAGCGTGGTCTGTCAAATAGTGGTTCAAGTAATCACAAATTTCGTTCATCTTAGATTGGCTGTCAAAGTCTTCCAATTTGATTTCAGAACGTACCAAACCTCTTAAAAATACTGCCGGATACAAGTTCAAAATCGGATTGTTGTATGAACGATAAAATTCTGACATATTTTTAATTAATTCAAGCAATTCCTCGCCTGTTTTAACGTTCTTTTTGCTCATATCAGACAGGCTCAAGTTTTTGATACCACGTTCTTTAAGCATTTTGTCCAAAACGTGTTCGTTGAACAGGTATTCTGCCGTTTTACCTTGTGTAACCTTGAATAGCGGCGGTTGAGCAATATAAACGTAACCTTGTTCAATCAAAGGTCTTGCGTATCTGAAGAAGAAGGTTAACATCAAAGTTCTGATGTGAGCACCATCGACATCGGCATCGGTCATGATGATGATTTTGTGGTATCTCAATTTGTCAATTTCGACTTCTTCTTCGTTTCTGCTGATTTTTATGCCGAAGGCTTGAACCATTGATTGAATTTCATTGTTGCCGTAAATTCTGTCCAGTCTTGCTTTTTCAACGTTCAAAATTTTACCTCTCAACGGCAAAATTGCTTGGAACATTCTGTTTCTGCCCTGTTTAGCAGATCCGCCTGCGGAATCACCCTCGACAAGGAAGATTTCGCATTTTTCAGGTTCTCTGTTTGAACAGTCTGCAAGTTTACCCGGAAGTGTTGAGTTTTCCAAAACGGTTTTACGTCTTGTCAATTCTCTTGCTTTTCTTGCGGCTTCTCTTGCACGTTGTGCTTGCAAGGTTTTTTCAATAATCATTTTGGCGATTTTAGGGTTAAATTCAAGCCATTCTTGCAATTTATCTCTAACTGCATCTTGAACTGCCCCCATAGCCTCTTGAGAACCTAATTTTTCTTTTGTCTGACCTTCAAATTCAGGGTTCGGGATTTTAACCGAAACGATTGCCGTCAAACCTTCACGGACATCTTCACCTGACAAGTTTTGTTCGGAATCTTTCAAGATATTATTTTTTCTTGCGTAATCGTTCAAAACACGAGTGATTGAGTTTCTGAAACCTGTTAAGTGAGTACCGCCTGAATGTGTGTTGATGTTGTTTGCAAAGGACAAAACGCTTTCCGTATATGATTCTGTGTATTGCATTGCAACTTCAACCTGCAAATCACCGACTACTTTATCAATATAAATAGGTTTTTCGTGTAAAACTGTTTTATTTTTGTTCAAAAATTCCACATAACTTCCGATACCGCCTTCATAGTGGAAAACTTCAACATCTTCCGAGTCATGACGAGAGAAGATAATTTTCAAACCTTTGTTCAAAAATGCCATTTCTCTCAATCTGTTTGCGATAACATCACAATCGATTTCGGTAGTTTCGGTGAAGATTTCAGGGTCAGGCCACCAAGTTGTTTTTGTACCTGTTTTGTCGGTTGCTTCTCCTCTTTCAACAGGTGCTAAAGGTTCGCCTCTCATGTATTCCTGACGCCAAACGTAACCTTGACGTGAAACCTCTACGATATATTTTTCCGATAAGGCGTTTACAACTGACGCACCAACGCCGTGCAACCCGCCTGATACCTTGTAACCGCCATCGCCGAATTTACCGCCTGCGTGAAGTACGGTGTGTACGATTTCTAAGGCTGATTTTCCGCTGTCAGGTTTGATGTCAACCGGAATACCACGACCGTTATCTTCTACCGTAACACTGTTATCTTTGTGGATTGTAACGTGTATGTCAGTACAAAAACCTGCCAAAGATTCGTCAATGGAGTTATCGACAATTTCGTAAATACAGTGGTGTAAACCTCTTTGAGAAGTTGAACCGATGTACATGCCCGGTCTTATTCTTACGGCTTCAAGACCTTCCAAAACCCTGATATTATCCGCACTGTAATCAGCAGATGTATGAGTTTCGATTTCTTCATATTGTTGTTCTTGTTGCTTGTTCTCTACTTCGTTAAGAGCTTCAAGACCTTTATCATTTATAACTTCTTGTGAATTTTCTGACATACTCTTCTCCCTAATCTATCCAAATTTAGTATTATTATAGCATGAAAGAACCCTGTTGCAAAATATTTTTATTCAAATCTTTACACCATGTATCAATTTTGATTTATATTAATTAAATTAATTTCATTGTCTCAGTTTATTTTTATGTCATAATTAATTATGTAGTGTACAGTATGAAATGAGGTTAAAATTTATGGCAGTAGATAGTCTTCGCCAAACTTCTCAACTTAAAAAGGAGATTTTGGTCAGATTAATAAAAGCTTATTTAGGTGACAATTTTGAGGAAGAAACAAGATTAATTCCTTACGATATGCGACCAAAAGGCAGTGAAGTGCCTTACAGATGTTGTATCCATAAGGAACGTGCAATCCTTAGAGACAGAGCGATTGCAGGTTTAGGTTTGTCTATTGAAGATGCGGACGATGCAACCTTGCTATCAACTTATGCAAAACAAGCGGAAGAAAGAACTCAACCTGAAGAACATCCGCTAACAGTTTTGCAAACCGCTTGTAAAGGTTGCGTACCTTCAAGAATTTATGTTACCGATTTGTGTCAAGGTTGTGTAGCAAGACCGTGTCAGCAAACTTGTCGTTTCGGTGCAATTCACGTTGAAAACGGAAAATCCGTAATTGACCAATCAAAATGTAAAAATTGCGGTATGTGTGCTCAAGTTTGCCCTTACCAAGCGATTGCAAGAATTATTGTTCCTTGTGAAAACGCTTGTCCTGTAGGTGCGATTGCAAAAGATGAAGAAGGTCATGCTCACATTGATTTTGAAAAATGTATTTCTTGCGGAAAATGCGTTGCGGCTTGTCCGTTCGGTGCTGTTCATGAAAAAAGTCAAGTAATCGACATTTTGAAAAACATGAAACAAGGCAAGAAAATTGTAGCAATGGTTGCTCCTGCAATCTTTGGTCAATTACCTTGCACTCCGCAACAATTAAGAGAAGCAATTTTGTCATTAGGTTTTTCTGATGTAATCGAAGTAGCGGAAGGTGCTGAAATTACAACTAAAAACGAAGCTGCGGAATTTGTAGAAAGAATGGAAAAAGGCGATGCGTTCATGACAACTTCTTGCTGTGCAGGATATAATGAACTTGTTGAAAAACATCTTCCTGAAATCAAACCGTTCCGTTCAGAAACTAAAACTCCTGCTTACTATACGGCAGAATTGGTTAAAAAAGAAACTCCTGAAGTTTTGACGGTATTTTTCAGCCCATGTGTTGCAAAACGCCGTGAAGCCGCTCAAAATCCAAACATTGATTACATTTTGAACTACGAAGAGTTAGGTGCTTGGTTTACCGCTCTTGATGTTAAAGTTGATGTTTTGGAAGGTTCTAACTTCAGAAAAGAAGCAGCTGCGGAAGCAAGAAACTTTGCCGTAACAGGCGGAGTTGCAGGTGCGGTTAATGCGTTATTGGATGAGGAACACAAAGCAAAACCTTACATTGTTGACGGTTTGACAAAACAGTCAATCAGAGATTTGAAAAAGTTTGCTAAAAACGGAACTTGCGAACTTGGCAACTTAATCGAAGTTATGGCTTGTACAGGCGGTTGCTTGGGCGGTTCTGCGACAATCAATGCGTATAGACCTGCTTTGAAACAACTTTCGGGTTTTGTTAAAGAAAGTCCTGCAATTAAAGACGTAATCGACAAAATCTAAGTGAAAAAATCATAAATAATAAGAGCAGTAACCTTTTGGGGGCAACTGCTCTTTTTGTTTGTAAGGGGGAGAAAGGGATTTTATGGTTTTTTCTTGATTAAATTTGCTAATGCAACGAACGGTTTTTTGATGAGATTCAAAACTGTTGTTGCTCCGTTTTTTATTGCGTTTCCAATGCCTGAAAATTTAGGCATTTTAAGTTTAGGCATGCTGAATTTTGGCATCTTAAACTTCGGCATTTTCAGTTTTGGCATTTTGAATTTTGGAAAATTAAATTTAGGCATATTAATTTTTGATTTTAATTTAGAAAAATCAGGCATTTTGATTTTCCCTTTGCCCATTGCCAAAGCGGCGATACCTGCGGCGATTGAACCGACAACGACCGCACCTGTTAAAACTTTTTTCCAAGTCGGGTTATTAATATAATTACCTTTTTCGTCAGCTTCTTTTTGAAATTCGTCCGCTTCAGGTGAAGAAGAATTGAAATTGAGTTTTTTCGGCAAATAAAGAGGTTTGTCGTCTAAATCTGCAATGTTCGGATTACCGACAAATCTTGCTTTTTGACCCGTAATTTTTGCGGCTACGTCATAATCTAACAATCCGCTTGCTGCACTCATATCAAGTGCGTAACTCCAACTTGAATCCATTAATTCTTTTTCCTTTATTTTCCCTACATTTATAAAAAGTATTTTTTCGTCCAAAAATTGCCTGATTGTGAATAAATGTTAACAAAAATGTTGATTTCATCTTAACTCATTTTTTAGTCGGTTCAGCATAATAAATAACAAATTTGTACAATCTTTGTAAACAGATTCCGGCTCGGCGGCCGGAATGACGTCTTGGTGAGCCTACCAAAGCTTTTTGTCATTCTGAAAGGCTTAAAAAATCCTTTGAGCATACGAAAAGTGATTTTTAGCCTATTCAGAATCTGTTTGAAACAACTCACCACAGGTTCGTTGGTTCGCTTTGTAACAATCTGTTAGATAGAAGCACGCCGTCGGCATAGCAATGCCGACCTACTTTACAAGGGGCTGTATTGCAGTTATTGTCAGTATTTATACCAGTTGGACAAGTATGCCCAACCGACAATTAAAACAATAAATTTTCCCCCCAAATGTCACCCTGAACTGACTAGAAAATAAGTTGAGATGAAATCGAAACGTAATTTTCT
>CAVKDD010000062.1:0-4173 GCA_963654845.1 Acutalibacteraceae bacterium
TTCATTTATTTATCTTCCTCTATCTTAATAAAATTATTTTTCGGGATTACGTTAACTCTCTTCATTACACAAGCAAGTCCCGCCATATATATTCTGTAACTTTCGGCAACAGAACCGTTTTATATTTTTGAAATAGCAAGTGATGCCACTGCGTATTCGTTGATGTTATCCGAATTTGCTTTCAATACACGTTCTAAGGAATGCTCCGGATTAAGAGCTCTCAGCTCGCTTTTCGGTGGTGTTGTAGGATAAGTCACGGGATCACGATCGATTGAACCCACGATAAAAGTATTTTTATCGGCATCCACTTTAACAGTTGCCGTGTATTCGTTACCCGAAAAGACTTGAGACGGTGCTTGAATTTCAATGTCCATAAACCTAGCATCACCATATAAAAGTGAAGATTCATCGGTTACGGCAGTTTCAGCCGAGATATACCATTTTGAATTAATCTTTGTCAAATGATATATTCCTTGAGATTTTGAATGAATTTCGCCCGCTATTGAAATACCTTCAATTTTCTCATAAACCGTACCTGTCGCAGTTTCTTCAACATTGACACTTGCATAATCACCGTTTACGTTAACGGAAACGATTTTTGTAGTGTAAGATAAATCGGCACAATCTTTCCAAGTGGATTCAATACTTTTGAAATAGGCTTCTTTATTAAAACCGTCACTATTAATATAATTGTCTGCATAAAAAGTTCGCAAACCTTCCAAATTGTGCGAATTTGCATACTCGGTATGTTTCGCAAACAATTCTTTTATGTCTTTTATGTTCTGTTTATTTATTTGTTTTTGTTCAGCTCTATAACTTCTTGTTGAAATCAGTGAAGCTTCTGACGGCATGGTAACGCAAGTCAAACTGATTGCAACCAAAAATAATGATAATAATATTTTTCTCATAGTTTTATTATAATTTAAAATCTTAAAAAATCTAATAGATTAACTAATGTAAATTTTATTCTCGTTAATAATTCTTAAAATAATGTCATAATTACACTAATTACGGGTATATAAAAGGTATCGGGAGTTTATGATTTTACACTAAGAGGATATAGATTTATGGAAGCAATTTTAAGACAACAAAGAACCTTTGATATAGCGTCAAAAGTAAAAGAAATCAGCGAAATGTGCAGGATTTCGAGGATTGAAAAGTTACTTTCGGATTCGCTTGAAACCATGTCAAATTCTAGCCCCGTTAATTACATCGGCGAACTTAACAAAAATGACGTAATGCACTAATTCTTTGTAAATAAATATTTAAAAATGTCGTAATTGAATTTTTCGTGCTATCATAGTACTGTTATAGTAAAGGAAAAAGATATGAGTTTAACAGTATATTTAGGGATAGACGTAGGTTCAGTAACCACAAAACTTGCTTTGGTAGATGAAACAGGCAAATATGTTGACAGCGTAATGCTAAAAACAGCAGGTAAACCTGTAATGGCAGTACAAACAGGCTTGAGCAAGTTGTACGAAAAGAGATTAACAGATTACGAAGTTATGGGTGTCGGAACAACAGGTTCCGGTAGAACTTTGGCGGGTGCATTAGTCGGTGCGGATATCGTTAAAAACGAAATCACAGCCCATGCCGTTGCGGCAAGTACAAATGTTCCGGGAGTTCAAACAATTTTGGAAATCGGCGGACAAGACAGTAAAATTATCATCTTAAGAGATGGTATTGTTACCGATTTTGCTATGAATACGGTTTGTGCGGCAGGTACGGGAAGTTTCTTAGACCATCAGGCACAACGTTTGAATGTTCCGATTGAAAAATTCGGTGAAACGGCACTTCGTTCATCAAACCCTGCAAGAATTGCGGGAAGATGCGGTGTATTCGCAGAAAGTGACCTTATCCACAAACAACAACTCGGATATCCTGTAGAAGATTTATTATACGGACTTTGTCAGGCTTTGGTTCGTAACTACTTGAGTAACTTGGCATTAGGTAAAGAACTTTTACCGACTGTATCTTTCCAAGGCGGTGTTGCTACAAATACAGGCATGGTTAAAGCGTTTGAAGAAGCACTTAATACAAAAATCGTAGTTCCTGAAAATCACCAAACAATGGGGGCTATCGGTGCGGCATTACTTGCTATGGAAAACCACCAATACACTGAAGTTGCAACTAAATTCAAGGGTTGGAATGTTGCTGATATGCACTTTTCTTCAATCACTTGCGGTTGCACGGGTTGTTCAAACAACTGCGAAGTTATTACCATTGTAGAAGGCGTAAACGAAGTTCAACATGTAGAAAAAATTAAAGATGTGAAAGGCAATATCATTGCTCGTTGGGGCGGAACTTGCGGTCGTTGGGATATTAGCTAATCATTAGGATAATTTGCGTATGCAAAATTTTGGACGTAATATACAACCACAGAGAACTTCTATTCTAAAGGAGTTATCAAACGGCAATGCTGAATTGGGGCAGGCTGTAGGGTTGTTGCTTAATGAAATGGTAACGCAAAGCGGAATTACCAATCCGAAGGCGGAAGCGTTTGAAGTATTGCCAAATTCTTGGCGGCGATTGGCGGATAAGCCCGACAAAACACCCGAAGATATGAAAAAACTTGACGATACCCTAAAAGAAGAAATCCAAAGTATCGCCGAGTCTTATCTTCTGTTTATAGCAAGAGAAACAGGAAATTTAACGGGGAAACTGGATTACGCACAGTATGAAGCATACCAATTCCGCTACAGATTCGGACATTACGACCTGATGAATCGTCCCGATTATTTTGCAAAAATAAAAGTTCAGATTAGAAACGGATTTAACAAATTGTCGGCTCACGGGGAATTATCGGGAGACAATTTGATTGATAAGCACGATATGGCTGCCTACATTTACGCAATGGCGACAAAAGCTCGCAGGGGTCCGAAAAATCAGTTTTTAGGGTTTCAAATTAACGGAATTATCACGCCCGAAGAATACGCCGTCAATGAGGCAAACTTATTTGCACCCGAAGATAATTTATTTTCACTAAAAATGCGTATTGCTTACAAAATTTTACACAACACATTATAGGAGAAGGTTTATGAAAAAGATTTTTACAATAATTTTTGCATTATTTTTCATTCTAAACGGAAACAGTGCGTTTTCTGTTGAAAACATCGTTAGCCTTGACGAAGTTGAACAAACTTCTCAAGAACAGGTAGTTACAACAAACGAAAATATGGCAACACCGTTAGAAGTGGAAGTGGTTTTTGATTGGCTGGATTTATCTCAGGCAAAAAGAGAGGAGCAAATAGATTATTTTAAAAGTCAGCTTTTTGACAACAATTCAAGCAAAATTTACTTTACTAAAGACGAATTCAAAAAGAATTTCTCAAACTTTATGAAAGATAAAGATTTCAAACATCATTATATGTTGACAAACAACGGTGTAACCGAAGACGAAACCGCAAAATATTGTGCGTTTTATTACAAGAAAAATACCCTTGTAATGTACGCAATTCAATACAAAAACGACCCGAAACATGCGTTTTACTACACGGCGTTTGGCAAAATGTACTACACTGACGTAATGTCTGATGAATATCCGAACTTCCCTTATACCTCAATGCAATATGACAGAAACGGAAAACTTAAAAGTGCGATATATTTTGTAACAAAAGATATGCAATATATGTTCGGACCGGAAAAAGAATTTCAAGGAATTTGGTACAAAGACAAAATGTATGACAAAAACGGACACCAAACCCTTACCCGCACAAACTGGTAGGGTGGTTTGTATATGATTTTTCTTTGTGGTAACCTGTATTTGTAGAATTTATGAGAGTTGGTATATGAATATTGATAAAGATAAATTGATATCTTCAATAAAAAAAATAACAGAACCTAAGGTTTTGGTTATTGGAGATTTGGCACTGGATGAAATGATTTACGGCGATGCTGAAAGAATTTCAAGAGAAGCACCCGTTTTGATTTTGCAACACACTAAGACAAAATTAATCTTGGGCGGAGCCTCTAACGCTGCTCATAACGTTGCAACTTTGAACAACGGAAAAGTCGGCGTTATCGGAGTTTCAGGCGATGATTATTATTCTGAACTTTTGTTTGACACTTTTGACAAAGCAAACATTGATTGTTCAAAAATTGTTAAAGATAAAAACAGAAAAACCATTGTAAAAACAAGAATTTCAGGCTCTATCACCACCTCAATTACTC
>CAVKDD010000062.1:4220-7256 GCA_963654845.1 Acutalibacteraceae bacterium
ACTCAACAAATCGTGAGAGTTGACCGTCAGTCAAAGGGTCAAATAAGCGAAGAAACAGAAGCAAAAATCATTAAAAATATAGAAAAAGTTTTGCCTGACTATGATGTTGTAATTCTATCAAATTATCATATCGGAACTTTAACAGACAAAATCATAAATTTCACGATTGATTATGCGAACGAGTTAGGCAAGGCGTGCGTTGTTGATGCTCAAAGGGATTTGGGAACTTATGCAAACGTAACCTCAATGACACCAAACTTGCCTGATACCGAAAAATCAGTAGGATTTAAAATTGAATCGGAAGAAGATTTGAAAAAAGCAGGCGAAAAATTGTTATCTCAAACCAATGCAAAATCAGTTTTGATAACTTGCGGTGCTGACGGAATGTTTGTGGCAATGCCAAATCAAAATTATACAAAAATTCCTGTTTTCAACAAATCTGAAGTGTTTGATGTTACAGGTGCGGGCGATACGGTTACTGCGGTTTATTCGTTGGCTTTGGGTGCGGGAATTGACCCTGTTTATTCGGCACTTATCGGTAACGTTGCGGCCAGTATTGTTGTTCGCCAATTCGGTTGTGCAACGACAACGGTTGACGATTTATTGAAAGCCATAAACGGTTTAAAGATTTAGATTAAGAAGGAGACTTTTTTAATGGAGAAGTTAAAAGAACTTTTGAAAAAAATCAGATTAGTAGATGCGATAATTGTTTTATGCGTAATTATTGCACTTGGAGTAGGTTTTGTAACATATAAAGGCTACAGACAAACTGCAAGCAAACAAATTGAAGCAACTTCAAACATCGTATTCAAGGTTTACATGAGAGGGGTAACTTTCTCGGGTAACGACATTCCAATCAAAAAAGGTGACAAAACCTTTATCAGTATCAGAAACGTACCTTATTCGGATTTGGAAATTCTTGATGTAAAAGCAGACAGAAGAAAAATTGTTTTGCCTACCTTGAGTTCAAAAACTTTGGTTATCGTGGTTGAAGACGAATCTCAACCTGATTTGTATGACGTTGTTGTAACCTTAACAGATAAGGCAAAAATTACAAAAGACGGTGCTGTTGTCGGCGGTAACAAAGTAAAATTAGGCTTGCCAATCACGTTGGAAGGTCCTGATTACAAATTCACGGGCTCGGTTTCCGACATAAATATTGTTGATGCAGTTAATGAAAATTTAGGTAAAGATATAAATACGACAGATGATGTTCAATAAAATTTTTAGTTTTAGCCAAGACAAATTGGGTTGGGTATATAAAAACAGTTTATTTTTACAAAAAATTGATTGGTTTATTTTGCTGTTTATCGCATTAACCTTCATTACCTCGACCGTAATGAGTTCTGATGCGATAGGCTTTTTTGCACTGATAGTAATGTTTTTGACCTTTGTCAAATTACTGACAAAACCGAAGGAAAATTTATCTTTCAAAAACTTTGAAATTTGGTTGATTGCCTACTTTATGATAGTTATTATAAGTTTGTTTGGTTCGACCTTATTTTCACTGAGTTTGAAAGGATTTTTCAAAACCTTCGTTTATCTTGGATTTTACTTCTCGGTGGCACAATATTTAAAAAGCCACAAAAACCATACCCTTTGGATTTTGGCAATAATCGGCTTGTGTACGGCAGGTGAAACAATCGTAGGTTTTATGCAAAGCTTCTTGCACCTGGATGCGATTTCAACTTGGCAAGACACCTCAAGAATAAACCCTGAGGATGTAATTTCTCGAGTTTACGGAACTTTGCAACCGTTGAACCCTAATTTATTTGGCGGTTATCTGATTGCGGGCTACCCGATATTTCTTGGCAGCACCTTATATTTCGGATTAAAAAAGAATCTTCAGGGAGTCGGAATTTCATTAATTTTAGCCTTGCTCGGTGTTTACACAATCTTCCAAACAGGTTGTAGAGGAGCGTATTTGGCACTAATGCTGATTTTTGGTTGTGCCTTTCTGATTTCCGCAAAATTCTTTTGGAACAAGTATAAAAAACTTTATACCTCGTTCATTTCAACAATAATTGTATTATTTTTCTGTGCAATAACTTGTGTAAGTTCGCTAAGACACAGATTTATGTCAATTTTTGCAATGAGAAACGACTCTTCAAACTCGTTCAGATTTAACGTGTATAATTCTGCAATTCAGATGTTCAAAGATAACTGGCTTTTGGGTATCGGAGTCGGAAATAAAAACTTTAGGGAAATTTACGGACTTTACATGAAAACAGGATTTGATGCGTTGAGTGCATATAATATTTATCTTGAAATAGCGGTAGAAAGCGGAATTTTCGCCTTGATTGCCTTTTTAGGATTTTTATTCACCTTGATAAAACGTGCAATTTCCTACATATTTAACTCTGAAAATATTGAACAAATCATATTTGTTTCAACAGCCGTAATCTCAATTTTAGCGGTATGTTTTCACGGATTTGTCGATACAATATTCTTCAGACCTCAGTTGCAATTCGTATTTTGGGCATTTGTAGCAATCATTACCGCAAATATTGAAAATACAAAAACAATCAAAGCATAAATCAAAAACTTATAATACTACTAAAAAAACTCGCAAAATCTTGCGAGTTTTTTAATTTTAAATTTTCTAGCAAGTCCAACAACACCCGCCATACATAGGCATGCTCGGTGACATATAAGGCATACACCCGAAAAACATCGGCGGAGAGCAAGCCATTAAGCCCATAGTGCCGACAAAATTTGAATACGGATTGCCGTAACCCGCCATTGAATTAATCATAAATCCGCTCGGATTACCATGCCTGTACATATCGGCAGCCCACATATTTCGACCGATACCGTTTGCCATATTGCCTGCAAAATCAACAAGAGCATTGGTTGTCGGAACTCCGTTATTTTTTGCATCAATAAGAGAAACGACCGAAGCCAAGCCACAGTTAATACTGCCCCACAAACTCATTGTGTCGGCATATTTAGAATTGGAGTGGCAAGGACCACCCATATATGGCATTGATACAACGAACATAGCTTTCCTCGTGATTGTTTCCTATATATATAAAG
>CAVKDD010000063.1:0-6854 GCA_963654845.1 Acutalibacteraceae bacterium
AAGCCTTTCAGAATGACGTACCATTTGGTAGGTTCTCCAAGATGTCATTCCGGCCTACGAGCCGGAATCTGTTTTTTTCTTCACAAAGCTGAATTCAAGAAGCAAGTGGAACATCTTGTAAAAAGCACTCGGCAGGAGTGCTGAAGCCAAGAATTTTCATAGGTCTGGAGTTAATCCAATCTTGCACAAATTGTATTTCTCTATCAGTGATTGTATCAAAATTTGTTCGTTTAGGAAAGAATCTTCTTATTAAACCATTAATATTTTCAACAGTTCCTTTTTCCCAACTGTGATACGGCTTACAAAAATATGATTTAATATTTAAAGTTTTGTTTACAATTTCATGCCTTGAAAATTCACATCCGTTGTCATATGTGATAGAATGTAGATGAGAACTTGAATATCTGCTTAACGCAGATATTATACCGAGGCTGGCTTGAGAACTTGTTTTTTGAGTCAGTTTTCTTATTTTTGTATATCTCGTTTTTCTATCTACTATCACTAATAATGCAGATTTTGAATTTCTTGAAGATATTATGCAATCTGCTTCAAAGTGACCAAATTCTTTTCTTAAATTTGCATTTTCATCTCTATTTTCAATATCTATTCTATTTGGTATATGATTTCTTTTTGCTTTTCGATACTGATTAAAATTAAATCGGGCTTTGTGTTTTCTAGGTAAGTATTCGACCAAATCTCTTTTTCCATCGTAGATATATTGGTAGATAGCTTCATGACTAATCGAAATTCCAAACTTTTTCAATCTGCCTGAAATAGTTTCCGGAGACCAGTATCTTTTTAATCTTGTTAGTACATATTCTTCAATAAAAGAATTTTTTAACCTCTTTCGTCTATGCGATTCTTTCCAACGTTTTAGATATCTTTTTTGAGAAGATTCTCCTAGGTAAATACCATTGTAAAAAACAGAGGTTTCTCTGTTTAATTCTCGAGATATTGTAGATTTAGAACGATGAATGATTTTTGCTATTTGGTTTATTGAATATTTCTGAGCAAGGAGAATAGAAAGAACTTCTCGTTCTGTAGCACTTAAATGTTTATATTTTTTCATTGAACACCTCTTTCTTTTTTAGTTTACTTTATTTCTCTTTCTAGGTGTTCCACTTTTTTATTGAACTTGTCTTTGTGAAGAGAAACAGTCCAAAGCTACTCAGCCCGATGTAGGTCACGGCATCGCCTGACATGTAAAATAATGTCGTTCAACATCAGCAAAAGAAACAGATTCCGGCTCGTAGGCCGGAATGACATGTTTGTGGGATTAGCAAGCCCTTGTAAGGTGGGAAAAACGGAGTGATTCCCACCTTTTCGTCATTCTGAAAGGCTTAAAAAATCCTTTGAGTTTACGAAAAGTGATTTTTAGCCTATTCAGAATCTGTTTGACACTTAAAATTACGGTGTCGGCATAGCAATGCCGACCTACTTTTTAAAGAGCTGTATTACAAGTATTGCCTGCGTTTTCACCCGTTGGGCAAGTATGCACAACCGACAGTTTATTTCCTTCCAAAAACAACAAAACACCACAAAAAAGTCACCCTGAATCTCGTTTCAGGGTCTCTTTATATCAAGGTATAACAAGGGTTTTAAGGACTTAATGCTTTGTTTTGTTTTGATTAATTTTACCCCCCTTCGAAATCGAAGATTTCGGTTCCCCCTCAAGGGGAGATTGTTAACTATTCATTGCAATAAAAGAGTAATTTTGGTATAATAAACCTGTAGAAGAACGGGAGGGAATTATGCGAGAATGTCCATATTGCAAAAGTAATAGAGTTAGAATGAACGGAAAAAGTAGAGGTACACAGAGAATGCAATGTATGGATTGCAAAAGAACTTTTGCTCAAAATCCTAAAAGAGTTTCTAAGCAAGATAAGTATAGAGCAATACTAATGTATCTTAATAATGTAGGTATTAGAAAGATAGCATTGTTCTTTAATGTAAGTGCTCCTGCTGTATTACGTTGGATTAAAGATGCACATAAATTATTGCAAGAACTACTAAAAGAATTTAATCCGCTAGTATCTGAGAAAGCAGATGTAATTGAGTTAGATGAAATATACACCTATGTAAAAAAAAGAAAAATAGAGCAGTCGTATGGACTGCTTATTCTAGGAGACAAAAGCGTGTTATTGCATATACCATCGGAGAAGGAATAAAGAAAGCAATAGAAATATATTTAAAAGCCAAAACGATGACAGGGCGAATATTACATATATATTCAGATGCTAATAGTTGTTACGATATAGCATTTAAAAGAATAAAAATTCAAGAACCACATTTAATGACAAAAAGAGAAACACATTTAATAGAAAGTTCAAACAGTGCAATTCGAGATAACCTTGCAAGATTCAACAGAAAAACAAAGAGATATTCCAAGTCTTTAGAAATGCTTAAAATTACTTTAGACTTGTTCTTCTACAAAGATTTTATTCTTAATGCAATGAGTTGTTAACAGTCTCCCCTCAAGGGGGGCACATAATATTTCAAAGCTCTCGTCATTATGAAAATGTAATAATCAACATTGAACACATATTGCTAAGCCCTAAACCTCTGTCAGGCACCGCCTGACACATAAAATTCCGTTGAAATGTTATTTTTACATGATAAAATCAGTTTATGCAAGGTTTTGCATTGGATTATTAATTTTAGGAAGGGAAATATTTAATGAAAAACGGAATTGAAAACGGTTATTATCACGAAATCACCCCGGGGGGTTACGGTATCGCAATAAAAGCAGGTGATGTTTTATTTTCTAAGCAATCACCGTTCCAAAAAGTTGAAGTTTTTGAAACAGATTCAAAATTAGGCAGAGTTCTTACTCTTGACGATTTGATGATGACAACGGAAGGCGATGAATATCATTACCACGAAATGATTGCACATATTCCGATGATGCAACACCCAAACCCTAAGACAGTTCTTGTAATTGGCGGTGGTGACGGCGGCACAATCAGAGAAGTTATGAAGCACAAAACCGTTGAAAAAGCCGTTCTTTGCGAAATTGACGGAATGGTTATCGAGGCTTGCAAAGAATTTTTACCTACAATTTCTTGCGAACTTGACAACCCGAAAGTTGAAATTCTTGTTCAAGATGCTATCGAATACATCAAAGACAAAAAAGATATGTTTGATATTATCCTGATTGATTCAACAGACCCGATGGGTCCCGGGGAAGGGTTATTCACCGAAGAATTTTACACCAACGTTAAAAACGCTCTAAAACAAGGCGGAATTATGGTGGCTCAATCAGAATCACCATTCACCAACAAAGAAGAAATCAAAAAAATGTACGATTTATTGAAAAAAGTATTTCCGATTTGTTCAACCTACACTTCAAACATTCCGACTTACCCCGGCGGATACTGGGCTTGGGCATTCTGTTCAAGAGAAGTTAAACCGTTGGAATACTTCAACGAAGAACGTGCAAACGAAATTATCCCGACTTGTAAAATTTACAACAAGGAATACCACAACGCACGTTTTGCACTACCAAACTACTTAAAAGAGTTATTATAAAACCCATATTTCTACTTGATTTTTGCGGAAAAATATTATATAATAACTACTTGTAACGACAATTAAGGGGTAATTATCAATGACAGAAAAAATCACAATTCGTTCAGACAGAGAAACAGATTACAAATTCATGTACAAAGGTGAAGAAGTTGTTTTAGGTGCAGGCAAAATTATTGCTATTGCTGACGGTTTGGAACACGTTGTTCTTCCGACTTGTGCAATGAAGATAATGAATAATTTGATTGTCGTGAAAGACGATGTTAAAAAAGACAAATAACAAATACATAATAAAAGCATAATTTTAAAGACCGATAAAAATTATCGGTCTTTTGTTTTGTGTATAGAAATAGGTGAAAATTACTAAGATTTAGCTTTGTTTCTTTTGAAAAGTAACAACAACGGAAGCATGATAAAACACAACAATCCGAAAATTCTGAACGAATCCATAAACGCCCACAAACTTGACTGTTTCAATAATGTTCCGTACTGAGAGTATTCCGCCATGTGATGAGCAACGGAAATATGTGTATATTGAGCAAGTGCAGCCGTTGTGGTTTGTACTCTTTCGACAAACGCATCGTTAAGTTCGCTCAACTTTCCAACCATCATATACTGGTGAACTTGTCCAAATCTTGTCAACATAGTTGCAACAAGTGATGTTCCGACCGCACTGCCGATATTTTTCAACAAGTTCTGAATACCGCTGGCATTTGTCATCTGCATATTAGACAAAGTTTCCATTGACAAATTGATAATCGGAACCATACAAAGTCCCATACCAAGCCCCATAATATAGTTTGGAATCATAATATTTTTACTTGCGATTTGAAGGTTCAAAAATCCGAAGAACAAACCCGCACATCCAAGCAATATCAAGCCGATACATACCAAACCTCTTTTATCGACTTTATCCGCAATCAAAGCACAAATTACCATTGCGGTCATACTGCCCAAGCCTCGTGGCATCATTGAATAACCGCTTAAAAACGCCGTGTAACCCATCATACTTTGCAAAAATTGCGGCAAAATAGCTAACGAAGCATAAAGTACCGCTTGCATTACAACCTGAATAACAGTACCGATTACAAAGTTTCTGTCCTTGAACACGCTCAAATCAATAAGAGTATCTTTTCTTACGATTTGAGAAATGAAAAAGCAAATACCTGCGGTACAAGAAATTCCGAAAACCCAGCAAATCCAAGTTGCATTGAACCAATCGGCATTGTTACCTTTATCAAAAAACACCTGCAAACACAACAGCCAAACCGTTAAGAAAAAGAACCCCAAAGTGTCCATTTTAACGCCTTTTTGACGTTGTGAATACGGCGGATTAAACAATAATTTTTGGGATAAAATCGCAGCAAGGCAACCGAACGGAACATTTATGAAAAATATCCACGGCCAAGACCAGTTATCGGTAATCCAACCACCCAAAACAGGTCCGATAATCGGTGCGATAATTACGCCCATACCAAATACAGCCATTGACGTTCCACGTTTTTCCTTCGGGAAACTCTCCATCATCAGGGCTTGAGATATCGGCAAAATTCCGCCACCACCCGCACCTTGCAAAATTCTGAAGACAACCATTTCTCCAAGATTTCTCGCCATACCGCAAAGCAAAGATGCAACGGTAAAAAGCAAAATACTTATTATATAAAAGTTTTTTCTTCCCAAAAGTTTACTGAAAAAGTCAACTGACGGGATAATAATACCGCTTGCAATAAGGTAACTTGTCAAAATCCACATACTCTCATCACGAGTCGCCGAGAAACTTCCCGCCATGTGCGGAAGAGCAACGTTTGCGATAGTACCGTCAATTACATATATAAAAACCGCAAGCAAAGACGGAATTGCACATATCCACGGATTTTTCGGAAGATACTTGTTCTCGTCATCTGTATCTTGAATATTTACTGTATTTTCAGCCATTTTTCCTCTTATACAAGAATATCGACATTTTACCGCCGATATTCTTATTTTATTCAAATTGTTTAACTACTACTTAACTTTTACCTTCGGCACTACTGACATTCCGGGAACGATGTTGTATTTTGTAGTGTCAATGTCTTCTGTGAATACGATTTTAACAGGGATTCTTTGAACAATTTTTACGAAAGAACCAACCGCATTTTCAGGCGGGAACAAACTTGATTTAGCACCTGAAGCTCTTTGAATACTGTCAATTTTACCCTTGAATACATGGTTTGGATAAGTATCAACCTTGATATCAACAGGTTGACCGGGGTGCATGCCTTTAAGTTGATTTTCTTTGAAGTTTGCAACAACCCAAACGTTTTCGGGAACAAGTGTGAACAACGGGGAACCTGCAGTAACATACATACCTTTTTCAACACGTCTTGAAGATACCGTACCTGATTGAGGTGCGTAAATCTTTGTATAAGATAAATCAAGAGCGGCTTTGTCTTTTGCAGCCTTTGCAGTTCTCAAATCAGCATCTGCAACGGTTTTACCGTCACTTGTTGAGAACAACGCTTGGTTTGCATTGGTCAAGTTTGCTTGAGCACTGTCATATTTAACCTTTGCCGCATCGTAGGTTTGTTTTGAAACAGCACCTTGTTCATACAAGTTTTTATATCTGTCCATATCTTTTTTAGCAAGTGCAATATTTGATTCTGCGGCTGCTAAATTTGCCTTTGCGTTAGATTGGTTAAGTTTGATTTTTTCATAAGTCGAATCCGCTTGTTCAAGTTTAACCTGATAATCAGCATCATCAATTACCGCAACCAAATCACCTTCTTTAACGTGTTGGTTATCCGTTACATAAACCTCTTCGATTTGTCCCGAAACTCGAGGAGCAACGTTTACGGTTGTTGTTTCAACATAAGCATCATCCGTTGATTCATATTGCATTTCTTTCACAACGTAAAATCCTGCGGCAACCAACAAGATTGCAATAATAACAAAAGCTATCGTTCTTTTCACGCCTTTTTTGTGAGGGTGAGTTGAAGTTTCTTCAGTCGTTTTTTGTTTTTCTTGAGTATTTTCTTCCATGATTTATAACCTCTTTTATATGTTCATCTGTACTTCTTTTTCTAAACCTTGCCTAAATTCAATTATAGCACTTATTAATTTTTCTTTTTTCTCCTCAGGGATAATTTCAGGCATTTTATCAATATATTTTTTCAATTTGTCAATCGCTTCTTTCAAAATTTTCTGTCCTGATTGGGTCAATTTCATTTTTCTGACAAGTCGGTTATTTTTTGTATCGGCAAATCTTTCAATATAACCTTTTTCTTCTAAGATATTCAAAAGTCTGCCCGTTCCCGCTCTGTCTTTTAAAATAAGTTGAGCCAATTCTCTTT
>CAVKDD010000064.1:0-6853 GCA_963654845.1 Acutalibacteraceae bacterium
GGTATGGTATGGTGTGGCGGGGCGGGTGTACTCCTATCTAAAAACCGTTCATAATGATAAAAGAACGAGAATTTTGGAGTACACACAAAACATGAAAAAACGAGCATTTACGTTGGCGGAAGTATTGATAACACTGGGCATAATCGGTGTGGTAGCGGCAATGACAATACCAGCACTTATAAATAATGTTCGTGCAGTGAAATTGAGAAGTCAATTTAACAAAGCGTATTCTGAAGTCCAACTTGCGTTCAAGACAATGGCGGATAATGAGTCTGTTGCTCCAAGTGATTATAATGTAAATGGTAAAGCTTATTTTTATCAAGCATTTATGAAATATTTTAAATCACCTATAGATTGCGGAACCAGCAGCACCGGTCAGGGAATGGTTACAACTTTGCCGTGCTATCACAAGTACGCAGGGAGTGTGCCATATAAAACATTAGACGGCAAAAATTCCGTAAGCGGTAATTTATTAGATGACGGGCAAATTGGGTTAATGGACGGAGCATTGGTATTGATTGAGAATTTAGACAGATTGTGGATTTCAATAGACATCAACGGCTATAACAATCCGCCAAATCAATGGGGATTTGATTTGTTCACCTTTGAGGTTACAGATGACGGACTTGTACCAATGGGAAGTTCCTCTTCTACTTATAACGAAGTTGATAAATATTGTGACCCGACAGGCTCCGATTCAATGAACGGCATAACATGTGCCGAAAAAGCCGTCAAAGACCCGAATTATTTTAAGGATTTATACAAAAATTATAGAAAGTAGGTAATGAAATCGGATAAAAAATCTCTTTTGGGGTGCTAATTTGACATTGGGTATTGAAATTATATAATTTTTTTATGGCTGAGATTTTAAAAGTATTAAAAGGAACAAAGGATATTTTGCCACAAGACATCAATATGTGGCATTTGGTAGAACAAAAAGCGGATGAAGTTTTTTCAAAATACGGGTTCAAAGAAATCAGAACCCCGATTATTGAAGTTACTGAATTATTTGCTCGAGGTGTTGGCGACACAACGGATATCGTGAACAAGGAAATGTACACGTTTGAAAAAAGTGACCGTTCAATCACGTTGAGACCTGAAAACACCGCAGGCGTTGTGCGTGCATATATTGAGAACGGTATGAGCCGTTTGTCTGCTCCCGTTAAATTGTGGTATAAAGGACCAATGTTCCGTTATGAACGTCCGCAAGCGGGTCGCCAAAGACAATTCCACCAAGTTGGGGTTGAAATGTTTGGTATCAAGCAGCCTTCTGCCGATGCGGAAGTTATTTTAATGGCAACAAACTTTTTGAAATCTCTTGGTTTGAACGATTTGGAAGTCGAAATAAATTCTCTCGGATGTCCAAAATGCCGTGATGAATTTAAGACGAAATTGAAAGAAGTTCTAAAACCTTATTTTGACGAACTTTGTGAGGACTGTCAAAAACGTTATGACAAAAACCCGTTACGTTTGTTGGATTGCAAAGTTGAGTCTTGTAAGAAAATTTTTGAAAAACCTGAAGTTCAGGCGGTAATCAATTCCGATTTTATTTGTGAGGAGTGTGCGGAGCATTATTTAACCGTGAAATCATATCTTGATAAATTGGGCGTGAAATACGTTGAAAACAAACTTTTGGTAAGAGGTTTGGACTACTACAACCGCACGGTATTTGAGATAAAATCTAACAATTTGGGTTCTCAAAACGCTGTTTGTGGCGGTGGTCGCTATGACGGTTTGGTTGGACAACTTGGCGGTGAGCCTACTCCTGCAATCGGGTTTGCTATGGGTATGGAAAGATTAATTTCACTTATCCCGCACGTTGAGCCTGAAAAATTGGACGGATACATCGTTTCATCATCATCTACGGAAGCCTTTTTGCTTGCTGAAGAATTGAGAAATCAAGGTTTGAATATCGAATTTGATTTGGCAGGTAAAAAGTTCAACAAACAAATTGAAAAAGCCTCAAAAGTTGCAAAATTTGCACTGATTTTGGGTGAAGATGAAATTGCGAATAATAAAGTTTCCGTTAAAAATCTTGCACAAGGTACTCAAATTTTGGTTGACCGTGCCGATTGTTTAAAGGCAATCAGAGGTTAATTCCCGCTTTGTGTAGCGTTTTTATATGTGTTTACGACACTTTGGTATAGTACAGGCATCTGTGTGACTTTATGGGTCAAATAATACGGGTTCGTGAAGGCTGAAAAGAACTCCGAGCCGACCGCAGTTCCGGTATTTGCAAGTATTCTCATAGGTTTGTTGCTGATTTCTTCTTTTGTGAAAGTCTTTTTAAACGGATTGCTGCTATCGTACAGGTCATAAGTCACCGAGTCAATCAACGCAGGAATTTCAACACTATCAGTCCAGTTTCGCAGTGTTGAAGTCAGGTTGTTTTTGATAATTGCACTATCTATGAGGTTCATATTTATATAAAATTGTTCAAGAATAATTTTTGCTATTTTATTATAAAAGATTTTGTTTTAAATGTCTAATGTTGATGTGTGTAATTTGGAGTGTGTTTTGGGGGTGGACAGATTCTGAATAGGCTAAAAATCACTTTTCGTGACCTCAAAGGATTTTTTAAGCCTTTCAGAATGACGAAACATTTGGGAAGTCCACCAAATAGTCATTCTGAACTTGATTCAGAATCTCTTTAATAATCAAAATAAAACAAGAAATTAAGTCCAAAAACCCTTGTTATACCTTGCCATGAAAAGACCCTGAAATGAGTTTCAGGGTCTCTTTTTTGAGATGTGTTATCGTTTTTTAGAATTTTGTATTTGTCGGAATAAAAAAGAAGGTTCAAAAATCAAACCTTCCTTTTTCTGTTCTAATTTGTTCTTACAAAACTAAACTTCTTTGATAATAATTGAAGCGTTTTGACCGCCAAATCCGAAGGAATTTGACAAAGCTGCGTGAACAGGGGCTTTAACCGCTTTGAACGGTACATAATTCAAGTCCGCAACTTCTTCATCTTGGTTAAACAAGTTGATTGTTGGAGGAACAATGTCTTCATTGATTGTTTTAACGCAAACAATCGCTTCCGCAGCACCTGTTGCACCAAGCATGTGACCGTGCATACTCTTTGTTGAAGATACAAGCAAGTCAGGGTTTTGTTTTTTGTCGCCGAATACATGTGCAACTGCGTTTGATTCAGCCTTATCGCCCAAGCCTGTACTTGTTCCGTGAGTATTGATATATTGAATATCTTTTGGTTCCATGTGAGCATCTTTTAGGGCAAATTCCATTGCTTTGATTGCTCCCGCTCCGTCAGGTGCAGGTGCTACAACGTCATAAGCATCGCCTGTTTGACCATATCCGACGATTTCCGCATAAATATGTGCACCACGTTTTTTAGCGTGTTCGTATTCTTCAAGAACAAGAACTGCTGAACCTTCTGACATAATAAAGCCATCTCTGTCTTTGTCATAAGGTCTTGATGCTTTTTCAGGTTCATCATTACGTTTTGACAAGGTTCTTGCTGCTGAGAAAGCACCAACACCAACGTCACAAATTGTTGCTTCAGCACCGCCTGCTACCATAATATCAGCATCATCCCATTGGATTGCTCTGAAAGCGTCACCGATAGAGTGTGTACCTGTTGCACAAGCAGAAATAACAACTTTGTTAATACCTTTGTAGCCGTATTTCATAGAAATGTTACCTGATGCCATGTTTACAATCATCATCGGCACTGTGAACGGTGAACATTTGTTTGGTCCTTTTTCAATAATTCTTTTGTGGTTTTCTTCAAAAGTTCTGAAACCGCCTGCTGCAGAACTTACGATTACACCAACTCTGTATGGGTCAATGCCGTCTAAGTTTTCGATTTTTGCATCTTTAATTGCTTCATCGGCTGCAACCATTGCAAATTGGATAAATCTATCCATTTTCTTTGCTTTTTTCGGTTCAATGTATTCTTCCGGATTGAAATTTTT
Source organism: Acutalibacteraceae bacterium (assembly GCA_963654845.1). Classification (GTDB taxonomy): domain Bacteria; phylum Cyanobacteriota; class Vampirovibrionia; order Gastranaerophilales; family Gastranaerophilaceae; genus Zag111. The sequence continues at coordinate 3,936 of CAVKDD010000064.1, forward strand.
AACTTCACCTGAAATTTTTACAACGTGCTTGTCAATATCAATAGATTCAGATGTTGAAATTCCGCTTTTTCCTTCTTTCAAACTTTCCCAAAACTTATTAACACCCACACCGTAAGGTGTAACTGCACCCAAACCGGTTATAACTACTCTTCTTTTACTCATGTGTAATATCCCTTTTTCTCTTAGTAATAAATAATGCGAGAATGAAATAATAATATCTCACCCTCGCAAATATAAAATCAGTTAGAATAATTCAAAAATTCAATTAGTGAGATAATTTGCTGTCAATATAAGTAACTGCATCTTGAACTGTTTGAATTTTTTCTGCGTCTTCATCAGGAATTTCGCATTTGAATTCTTCTTCCAAAGCCATAACCAATTCAACTGTATCCAAAGAATCAGCACCTAAATCATCTGTAAAACGTGCTTCAGGTGTAACTAATTTTTCATCAACGCTTAATTGATCTACTACAACTTTTTTTACTGTTTCTAATGTACTCATCTTCTTTTTTCCTCATTTATTAATTGTATTACTATACATTTTCTGACCTATTATACCTTGTTAAATATTTTTTTGCAAGATATTTACATTTACTGTGTGGTTTTGTTATAAAACTTTACAGCATTATATCATCAAACCGCCTGCAACTTCAATCGCTTGACCTGTTACATAATCGGTATCAAGTGCCAAGAATTTAACAACTTTTGCGATATCTTCAGGAGTACCAAGTCTTTTCATAGGAATTGCACTTAGGTAATCGTCAATGTTAGCCAAGTCTTTTGTCATTGCTGTTTGTATGAAACCAGGGCATACAGCGTTTACTCTGATGTTTCTTGAACCAAATTCTTTAGCCAAAGTTTGAGTCAAACCGATTAAACCTGCTTTTGATGCTGAGTAGTTTGCTTGACCAGCGTTACCGTGACGACCTACGATACTTGACATATTGATGATTGAACCTTGACGAGCCTTCATCATATATTTGATAACTGCGTGAGTTACGCAATATGCACTTGTTAAGTTGATTTTAATAACTCTTTCCCATTGTTCCATATCCATTCTGATGAACAAACCGTCTTTTGTAATACCTGCATTGTTCAACAATACGTCAATTTTGCCGTGTTCAGCAATCATTTTATCAACGTTTTCTTGTACTGCAGCAGGATCTGAAACGTCAAATCTGTAGAAATAAGCATTTGCACCGCAAGCTTTGATTTCGTCTAATGCAGGTTGTGCTTTTTCAGCTTCGCAAATATCATTGATGATGATATCGCAACCGGCTTTTGCCAATTCTAATGCACAAGCCAAACCGATACCTCTTGAACCGCCTGTTACTAATGCAATTTTTCTTTCTGTCATATTCTTTCTCCTTATTACTCTGTCAGGTTTTAACCTAACCTACATATTTTTTAGTTTTTCTTTTAAATTTGTTATTAAAAATTTTGCTCGCTCTTTGAAAGTCATTTTAAAGGTTTCGTTAAAATCCTTTTCAATTTCTTTTCCTGTTTTAACATTTCCCGTTGCCAAATAAATATCTCTCGGGATTAAATCAGGACACCTTTTGTAAAGTTCCGGGTCGTAGTACGGTAACTTTGACATTTTAGGCAAAGCGACTTTCATTGTTTACACTCCACACAAATCTTCTTTCAAGGCGTTTACTGTGCTTTCTAATGAAGCTTCATCAAAAACGTTGAAAGTCTTAACCGCAGGGTTAATTTTCTTAACCAATCCTGCCAAAACTTTTCCCGGCCCGATTTCGATAAAGGTGTCAACGCCTTCATTTACCATATTTTGGATTGTTTGTGTCCAATGAACCGATGAGTAAATTTGACGAGGCATTTTGTTTTTAAATTCCGCACCCAAAACTGTTGCTGTTGCATCAACGTTTGTAAATACAGGAATTTCTGCATTTTTAATATCTAAATCAGAAACAAATTCAGCAAATTCATGACCTGCATTTTCCATGAATTTTGAGTGGAAAGCTCCTGAAACCGCAAGAGGAACAACTCTTCTCGCACCTGCTTCACTTAGCAATTCGCCTGCTTTTTTAACTGCGTTTTCATCCCCTGTGATTACAACTTGTACAGGAGAATTGTAGTTAGCAACGTCAACGTAACCGACTTCTGAAGCTTCTTTCAAGGCTTTTTCAACACTGCCTTCAGGAGCGTTCAAAATTGCAGCCATTGCACCGCCTTTTGTTTGACCCATTAAGTCAGCCCTTTTTTGAATTGCATTCAAAGTTGTTTCCAAATCCATAACGCCTGATGCGTACATTGCACAGTATTCGCCCAATGAGTGACCTGCTGTTGCGTACGGAGTGATATCAATTTTTGATTTCAAGGCTTCAAGTGCCGCAATAGACATTGTAACGATTGAAGGTTGTGTATTAACCGTTTGTTTTAAACTTTCTTCAGGACCTTCAAAGCACAAGGTGGTAATGCTTTTGCCCAAAACTTTATCTGCCGTATCGAAAACATTTTTAGCGTTTTCGTTGTTATCGTATAAATCTTTTCCCATTCCGATTGACTGTGAACCTTGTCCCGGAAAAATAAAAGCAATCTTCTTCATAACTCATATCCCTTATTTTCATATAATAATAACATTTTGTAGTTATTATACTATAAAAACATCTCATAGTAAAGAAAACAGGTAGTGAATGTTACCTGTTTTCGTGATTTCTCTTAATATCTCGTGTGTATCGTAATGTAGCGAATTGGTTATGCCATAATAGGCTTGAAATTACTCATGAATCTTTGATTTTCGGCTTTTCTGTTTAAGTTTAAAATCGGGTTAGTCAATCTCATATTTTTCAAATACGGATTAAATCCTTCGTTTTTGTTTGTTTTTGAAATGAATAAATAGTTTCTTGAACTTCCGTTAGACTCGTTTTTTACCGTTGAAATTTCCCCTGCAGTAAATG
>CAVKDD010000065.1:0-6846 GCA_963654845.1 Acutalibacteraceae bacterium
ATAGAATACAACAACTACCTTATAATTATCATAGACAAGGATCACAAACAACACAAGCCACGACACCGAATGAAACATCAGATCCAAGTAAAATTGAACACTCAGATGCTCAACCGCTTACTCAGGAACAGCAAGAAGCAAAAGCCACAGCAAACCAACACGCAAATAATGAAATTTTGGTAGGCAAAAATACTGCAGAATTAACTCAAGCAGGCTTTGTAAAGCAAAATGACGGAACTTTTGTTCATAAATCTGAGGATACAACCGTTTCCGTGAACATAAATGCACAAGGCGAAAAAGTTTTAAACAGTATTAAAATAGGCAATCCTACAGAAGAGGACTACAAAACTTGTCCTGCATTGTCCAACCCCGAATTAAAACCAACCAATATAAAACCTAATATTGTCGATGAAGACGGATATTATGATTCTATAACGGATTATACATACACCAATAGCGATGGCAAAGAATGCAAAGCACAAGTTGAATATAACAAAAGTTCATTTCAAGGCTCGGAGATAGAGGAAACAACATACCAATACTACAACGAGGACGGAAACGTTATAGCCACAAAAACGGTAACAACAAATCCGGATAAAAAAGAAATCACTGACGAGGCTACAGGTCAAACATATAAAATTGAAGGCAAACAAACCGAAACGATTTATCAAAAATATGAATTTGCAGGCAGACCTGAAACAATAGCAACAGAAATCACAGGACAATACTAAAAAAAGAACCACCTAAGTGGTTCTTTTTTAAATGGTACCCCCAAGCGAATTCGAATCGCTGTCTACACCGTGAAAGGGTGTTGTCCTAGGCCTCTAGACGATGGGGGCTTGAACTTTTCGCTACAAGAGTTATTGTAATCCGAACAAAATTAAATGTCAACTACTTTCTTTTGTTTTTTATTCTTTTCTTTTAATTTTCTTATTTCGTCAACTATAGCCCGTATTTCAGGCGATATATCCGCCTCAGTCAAGATGTTTCGCTTCACCATTTGGGCAAATTCGACCTTTTTAAATTCATGCCTGCCCCTTGTTTTAAACACTTCTTCCAAATTTTTCACCATTGATTCTTCAGTAGTTATCATTTCCTGTTCAATTATCGAAATATTATTCAACTCATATTCCAACGTTCTTTCAACAAGTTCCACAGGCAGCAAGTCCTCAAACTCCCCGCATTCAAGCAAATGCACCTTATCGCTTTCCCTCAATTTTGTCATGATATATTCGCAATTCTGTGCAGCATCCTTATCCAACAAGACAAAAATCGGTAATTTCAATCTTTCAACAAGTGCATAATACAGTTTCACCACCTGATTTTTTCCGCCCGCCGACAAGACATAAACGCCCTCTTTATCAAAGTCAAATCCGCATTTTCTTGCAAATTCAGGCAACAAAGTTTCTTCCGTTGCCCCTTCCACTATCAAAACCTCTTCTACAGGGAATTTTAGTCCCTTCTCAATTCTGGCATGTTCGATATCACTTTTCCCTTTAGCAATCTCTTTCAGCCAACGCAAATTCTGCGGGTTATTTTCTTCCTTCAACAATTTCACAAACCCCGAATAATTAATCCGATTTCTCAACAACACTTCCGTATTACTATCAAGTTTAAAGACACTATTTTCATAGTTATAAAGATATTCATTTATAGAATAATCGGAATTTTGTCCGCAACCTAACTGCTCCAGCGAGAAATTTATTATATATTCCGCAAGATTTTTCAATTCCGAATAATCCAGCCTGTCCAATTCGGATTTTTTGAACTTCGGGAAAATTAAATTAGAGATTAAAACTTCTTTAAATACCCGCAAATACTTAGTTTCGGTATCTTTAAATCTCGTTAGTCTATCTATCGAAATTATCAGTTGTTCTTTGGTTAACGGTTTGATTTTTATATTTTCCAACTTTTCCTCTTTAACATTTATTTACACAAATAGCAATTTTTCTTTATTTTCGTTTTTATTATATATGTGGAGTTATCATGGTAGATAGAATAGGTTTTGTCACTCAACTATATAATTATAACACAATACCGAATTTTGGCAGTATTAAAAAGACCAAAGGTGTTGAAAACGGTGTTGCTCAAACCTCTTTCACCGCTAAAGAACCGCAGGTGGCACAAAATACTCAACAGCTTCCGACTCAATCCTCAAACACAATCAACATCAGAACTTCATTAGAAGGTAAAGATGAAAAGAAAATGTACACCGAAATCCTTTCTCATTTGGATCGTTCAGGGAAAAAACTTGTAGATTCGTTACTAAAAACAGGAATTTTGTTAAACAACAATTCAGGCGACAAAAGCACAGTTCTTGATAATTTATACAAAATTATCACAGAACCGAGAGCTCAAGGTTTGAACGCCGACACCATGCTGAAAGATACGATTTCAACCATTGCGTACCCGTATTTGATAACTCAGCAATTCGGTGACATTCCGAAAGAGTATCAGCAAGAAGCAATCAAGGCAAATAATGAAGGCAAAACAAACCTTATTGAAATCTATAAAGGTAAGCAAGACATAAATGTCGTACAATCTGGAACCTGTGTTGCCGCAAGTACGGAATTTAAACTTGCAAACCAAATGCCTGCCGAATTTGCCCGTTTTGCTCAAGAATTGAGTTCTCCAAAGCTTTCGGTTACAAAAAATATTGAATTAAGCAATCTTGCAGATGACACTTTGAGTGCAATTTGGTTACTCAATTCGTTTGAACTTCCATGGGAAACAAACGATTTGAACTCTGCAAAACTACATTTTGCACCTGACAAAAACGCAATAATAAGAGCAAGAATACAAACAACTCACAAAGACCCGTACGAAAGAACACCATTAGATGTTCTTATGCAATCGACCTTCATGGAAATAGGTTCTCAACAATCGTACAACTCTTTAACCGACAAGCGTACGGGAAAATTCAACCAAAATGACAAAGGTTTGATTGAATTTGAAAAAACTTTCACTGAATCTGTCGTATTTGATAAAAACATTTTATCCGTAACTTATCAAACAATAGATGAAAACGCTCGTTTAATAGGCTACGAAACAGATTTAGACACAATGAAAAGACACTTGTTATCGACATTGGATGAGGGTGAAAACATTTTGATAGGTTACACTCAAACCGATAACAACAACATAATTATTAACGGGCATGAAATAACAATCGTGGGCTACAAACAAGGTTCTGACGGCAAAGTAACCTTCATTTGTAACGATACCGATGACGGAGTTTCTAAGCCTATCGAATATTCGGAAGACTACTTATTACCGAAAATTCACCACGCAGCACTTCCAAAACATGTAGTAGAACAAGATATGAACATCGTTCCTAGTTGGAAGGAAGGTCTTGATATGTACAAACAGGCAAAATCAGCAGCGTAAGATTTTCGCCTATTACATTTTCTTTACAAAAACAAAAAATAACGCAAAAAATTTTCTTCATTAGTTTTAAGAATAGTGAAAAAGAAAAGGAAAAATAATGATAAACGTTCCAAATTTAGCCCAATCACCGCTATTAAATAAAAATCTCAATAATAAACCTCAACAACCCGTGCAAAATCAAAATGCACAAGCCCCGAAAACGACACATACAAGTTGGTTATACATAAATGATGTTCACGGAAAAATGACAAATATGGAACGTATTTATAACATAACCCAAGCCTTTGATAAAATTCCTGCTTATGTATATAGTGCAAACTTTTTCACAAAGCCTAACACTCAAGCAGAACCTCAAGTTTCAAAATTCAAAGTAGCCTCAGGTGACATCATCTTGGGTGCAAATTATACGCACAATAAAGTTGCAAGCAAGTTCTTGGATTGGGGCGGATTTATCGCTTCCACAATCGGTAACCACGAATTAGATGTGGCACATCCTGATGATTTGGCAGCCTTATTGAAGGATTCGACCTGCAAAATGCTTTCAATCAACTTAGACATTGACAAAGATTCTCCGCTTGCTTCAAGAATACAAAAATCAATGATTGTTGAAAAAGACGGCGAAAAATACGGACTTATCGGAATTTCACCATCTGATATGTTGCAACGTGTAAAACATAATGAAACACTCGCAGATTTCAAAATAAAAGACTTGCCTGAAACAATGAAATTATTGAATGACGAAGTCCAAAATCTAAAAGCTCAAGGTATTAACAAAATCGTTGTATTGTCTCACAGCGGCAACAAAAACGACAAGAAAATAGCACAGGAAATCCCTGACATTGACATCATTTTCGGTGCTCACTCTCACGAACTTATACACGGAATTACGGAAGGTGAAAACCTGTTCTTCTCAAAAACAGGCGAACCCGTTGTTATCACCCAAGCAGGAAAAGACGGTGAGAATATGGGCGTTTTGAATGTCGATTTTGACGAAAAAGGTGTAATTAAAAAGGTTCAAAACAATATTATTAATACAAGAGAATTTAACAGACCGTTATTCGTAAAAGATTCTGTGGAAGATATTATCGGTAAGCCTGAAGTTATCGGCAAAATTAAATCAACCGTTCCGCCGCCAAAACAAAGACTTATTGAAAACAACCCGCACGCAAATATTATTACCGATGCAATGAGAAGCGAACTGGGTACGGATATTGCAATTTTGAATGCAGGTAACATTAGAGGTTCTTTCTCGGAAGGTACGATTGATACAAGATTAATTTCGGATATCACGCCGTTTGAAGACAAAATGATGATTATTCAATTAACGGAAAAACAAATCGTTGATGCAGTCAAAGTCGGATTGAAATCAATGAACGCTTCTAACTACAAACCGGGAATCTTACTTGTTTCAGGATTGAAATACAAGGCTGATAAAAACGGAAACTTGTTAGATATGGAATTTGTTGATAAAAACAACGCAACTCACAAAATCAACGTAAATTCACCTGATACAAACAAGACCTACACCGTAGCATGTGATGATTTCTTCGCTACAGGCGGTGACGGATATTTGGAAACTAACAAAAATCCAAACTTTGTTTTGAAGAAATTTGATATCGACAAAAACAAACTTGCTTGCGATTACATCAAAAAACTTGACCAACCAATCGAAATCAAGAATGATGACAGAATAACCATTGTTGATTAGTACAAATTTGATGTAGAAATCTTTGAGTGCTTGTGAGATAATTCAGGCATGATAACTAAGTCCGAATTAGACAAGCTTGTTGAAAAGTATGAAAATGCCGAGTTCATAAAAGATGACCCCGTGCAGTTTTTGCACAAGTTCAACTCAAAAAAAGACATTGAACTTGCGGCGTTTTTTGCCTCATTGCTTGCTTACGGAAGCAGAAAACAATTTATCCAAAAACTCAATCAATTATTTTGTATTGCTCAAAATGAACCGCTAAATTTTATCGAAAATTATGAAGAAGGTTGTCTTGGGGATTTCAATTACAGATTTGGAAAACCGAAGGATTTTGATTGTATTTTTAAATCACTAAAAGAACTTTATAATTCAAATTGTGGCTTGGAAGACCTTTTTAAGTGCGGTTATGAAGAAGGTAATTTCTTTCATACTGTGACAAAATATTTTTATGATAGAGCAGAGAATAATGTTGGACACGGTTTTTACCACATGATACCAAATCCCGAAAACGGAGGAGCAATGAAAAGAATGTGCATGCTTTTGCGTTGGCTGGTGAGAAAAAGTGTTGTCGATGTCGGAATTTGGGATTTTATGCCGACCTCAGAACTTTATATTCCGCTGGATGTCCACGTTGGGAATGTTTCACGTCAAATGGGACTTTTGACAAGAAAAGCAAACGATTTCAAATCGGTTGTGGAATTAACAAACAATCTCAAAAAATTCTGTCCCGAAGATCCTATTAAATATGATTTTGCCATGTTTGGTTACGGAGTAAATAACAAAAAATAAAAAGCCGCTTGTTTTTGTTTAAGCGGCAGGGAAAAGTTACGAAAATTAGTAGGGGAAAATAAAATATAAATAGTTAAATATTATGCGTTGAAGACGTTGAACGATTTTTCAACATTGTTGCTGATTACCTTCTTAACAGAATCATATTCTGTTTGTAATTCACTGTGTTCTGAAGATAATTTGTTTAATTGCAAATCAAATTGTTTGTCTTGATATTCAATTTGATCCATTTTGCTTTGGTAAACCTGTTCTGCAAGTGAAATTGCTGCGGTGTCTTCTTTTTCGACAATAGATTCATCATCGTATAAAGTTGTACTTACAAAACCTTTGTCAGAAATTGAATAGTATGCAAGAGTAAGTTCACCTGCTTTCAATTTGTTAACAAGCCAGTTTGTTTCTTTCAAATTAGTTTCGTTTGGTGTTGTTGACAAACCTGATTGTCTGATTTGATTGAAAATATTTTTGTAATAACTTACGATTTGAGCATCATAAGTCAAGTTTTGACTTGAACCTGATTTTTTGTTGTTGTAATAAGCCTCAGTGATTGATACGGCATAATCATACAATTCACGTTGAGAAGTTGAAGTTCCTTCAAAATTCAATGCACTTGATTGTTTGTAAATATCGTAAGCAGTTCCGCCTTCTGATATGTATGAAGTACCGTTTGGAGTTAGGTAGTTTTTGTAATTTTCACTGATTAAATCTTCTTCAGGATCAGCATAAATTGCATCAGCTTCTACAATTTCGCCGTCAAGATTTGTGTATTGGAATTTCTTTGTTTCCTGATTGTATGAAACATTTTCAACTTGAGTCCATTCATCCGTGCCTTCTTGGTCTTTTGTTTGATATGCACAGAATTGATTACCGTCTTCATCTTCAACGGATTGAATTGCATAACGTTCTTTGTAGTATCCGTTACTGTCTTTGAAAATACTGTCATAGTTACCTTCACCGCTAACTGA
>CAVKDD010000066.1:0-6827 GCA_963654845.1 Acutalibacteraceae bacterium
TACTTCCAGCTATTCTTAATTCCAATGAGCCTCGTTGAGAGGCTCTTTTTTTGAAGGTTTATATTTGTTTATATATAATTTATTTCAAACCTTGTTTTGTGTATTATTGATAGTATGGATATTATTGAAGTAAATGCTATTTGGGATAAGGTTAAAGAGGATTTAGAGGTAAATTTACCCGAACATGTTTACCAAAACTGGGTCACCCCTCTAGGTGCAGCAGATTATGAAAACAACACCTTAGTGCTATATTCACCCCATGCTATGGCGATTGATATATTAAAAAAAAGTTGGCTTGGCAAAATCAGAGAATCCGTAAAAAAAGTTTTGGGTCCTGATGCGACATGCTCACTCAGTTATGATGCAGAATTTGCAAAATCATATATCAAAACGCAAAAAGAAGAATTAAAACGTCAAAAAGCAGGTCAAACTCAAGAAGAGCGAAAAGTTGAAGATGCGAAACAAACCTTAGCAAAAATGCAATCCAGTGCGAACTTGAACTTAAACCTGAAATTTGAAAACTTTGTAGTCGGAGAAAATTCAAAATTTGCCTACAACGTAGCCTATTCTGTGGCAAACAATCCGTCAAAACAATTCAACCCGCTGTTTATTTACGGCTCGTCAGGATTAGGAAAAACCCACCTTTTGCAAGCAATCGGACACTACATTATCTTCAACAGACCAGATTTAACTGTTCGATATGTGCGAATGGAAGAATATTTTAATGAAATGATGCGTTGTTACAAGTTAAACGAATCACCAAACGCAAAGAAAAAACAGTATTGCGACAATGCGGCAATGAGAAAATTTCACCAAAAATTCAGCAATGTTGACATTTTGTTAATGGACGATATTCAGTTTTTGGAATCAAAATTAAAGACAATGGAAGACTTTTTCTCAACCTTTGAAGCACTTTACACAAACAATAAACAAATCGTAATCGCTTCCGATAGAGAACCGAAAGACATTCCAAAACTTGATAAAAGATTGCGTACGAGATTTGAAATGGGAATCGTTGTGGATATTGCTCCGCCTGATTTTCAGACCCGTTACGAGATTGTCAAAGCATACGCAAACGAGCTGGATATTGAAGCAGAAGATGATGTTTTTAAGTTCATTGCGGAAAATTTCGACAACAACGTAAGAGAGTTAAAAGGTGCGTTTAACAAAGTCAGTGCCTTTGCAAGTTTTTCCGATATCGGCGTAATTACAAAGGACTTGGCTCAACAGGTGCTAAAATCAGCTATCAAGAAGAACGAATTAACAGTTGCAATTATTGCAAAAATCGTTGCTGATTATTTCGGTTTGCAAGTTAAAGACCTCAAAGGCACTGCAAGACAACAAAAAATTTCTCAAGCAAGACAAATTACCGCATATTTAAGCCGAGAAATTCTTGAGCAAAGTTACGAAGCTATCGCAGAATATTTGGAAAAGAAACACACCACTATTTTGTATTCTTGCGACACCGTCAGCGAAAAAATCAAAACAGATTCTGATTTTGCGGCAATGCTTGATGATATCAAATCAAAAATAAAAAAATAAGGAAAATTTCTAATGTACGATTATTTAAAAGGCATTTTAACATATTCAAACTCAGGTGCAAAAGGCTATTTTGCCACCCTTGAAATTGCGGGAATCGGCTACCGTGTGGAGTTGACGGAAAGGGATTTTTACAATTTGCCTGAAAATAATTCAGAACTGAAAATTTTTACCGTACTTATCCATAAAGAAGACAAAATGGCACTTTGCGGCTTTTTGAAACGTGAAGAGCGTGATATTTTTAATATTTTAACCTCAGTTTCAGGGGTCGGACTGAAAATGGCATTAACCCTTATCAATTCTTTTGAAATTTCAACTCTCATAGGACTTGTTCTTGACGGGAACTACAAAGAATTGACCCGAGCAAAAGGCGTAGGTCCAAAACTTGCTCAAAAAATAATTTTGGAACTGAAAGACAAATTAACGAACTACGGGGACACCCAAAAGGTTCAAATTTCAAAAGCAACTTCAAGCGTTGCAACTTCTCAAAACGTAGAGGATGCAGTTCAAGTATTGACTTCACTAGGCTATGTTCGTGAGGAAATCAGCGAGGCTATGAACAAAGTTTTGACAAGATTAGCACCTGATGCCCCTGCCGAAGAAATTTTGAAAGATGCCTTAACCTTATTGTCTTTATAATTTTAAAACATCTCAAAATCGTTTTCTTGCGGACAAAGATTTTGATATTCGCAGAATTTACAACTATTTGTGTCGCACAGAAAATCGTTGTCTTCAGTAATTTTTTTACAAAGTGAGGAAAGTTTTTCTTCATACCGGTTTTGCAGATTTTCGTTAAATTCAATCACATGATTTTTAGTATTTTTCAAATCGATATACACAAAGGACAAATGCGACACTTGCGAAAGTTGCTCTTTCAAACACAACAAATAAATCATTGTTTGGCAATCATACTCGGGAGTTTTAGGAACTGAGCCTGTTTTATAGTCAAGAATATAATACCCGTTATCATCATAAACCACCGCATCAAGCCTTCCGCCAATCCAAAAATCACCAAGTCTGTAGCCAAGTTGATATTCGGATTTGTAACATTTTTTCTGAAAATACGGATTATTTAACAAGGCTTGCCAAATTTTTTGTTCCTCTTCCGTCAATGCCGTTTCAATGCGGGAAATGTTTACTTTTTTCAGGTAATAATTCGCCAAAGCGTGGATTTTCTTACCTTTTTCAAATCGTAAAAAAGACATCGGCACATTAATTTGTTCGACAAACTTATAAAAATATTTTTTCGGACAAGCCTGATAAGTTTTTAACATATTCGGAGAAAAATTAGTCATAGTCTTCGCTCACCTCTAACAAATTTCTAAAAATACTGCTAACTTCTTGCTTTTGCTCCTTGTTAAACCTGTTTTTCTGAGAAGTCGAGCAGGTTATGCAAAGTTTATTTTTTGCACGAGTAATTGCAACATACAAAAGTCGCAAGTTTTCCGACAGAATTCCCGTTTTCAATTCAAGTTGATTTTTCGCACTGTATTGTGGGTTTAGTTTTTTCACGGCTTCAATAAATTCGGAAGATTTCAAATTTATTGCTTCAATCGACAACGGCAAGTTTTTTTCGGTCATTTCAGGCATGAAAACGAGGTTAAACTCATCCCCTTTCGATTTGTGCATGGTCATAATTTGGATTTTACCCGCAAGATAAGTTTTGTCATCTTCATCTTCTTCCGAGAAAAACTTAAACCCGCTCAAATTCGGCTTTTTCGCAAGTTCCGACAAGCGAGTTACGACATAATCAAGCGAATTATTTTTTATACAAATTCTTTTTATCAAGGTCGAAATCAAGTAAATATTAGATTTTTCGATATCACTTTTAAAATAATTCATTCCGATTTTCAACACCAATTCTTCAGGTGTCAAATAGCATAGCGAAATAAAATAACTTATATCCCAATAAAATTTTTCCAAATCGAAATATTGAAAACTGTCTGCCTTCAAAGTTACAAAAGAAGAAGCATATTTTGAAATCTCATTTCCCAGCCCTCGTTTGAAGAACCCTAAATCAGCAAGTGTTTCATAACACCAAGCCAAAGTTTGATTATCAAACGGATTGAGAACGGCTTTTAATACTGCAAAAATCGCCTTAAATACAGCCTTTTGCTCTAAGCATTGATTCCTTGTAATTACTTTTAATCCGCTATTTTCAATCAAATTTTGCCACGCAGCAACCTGATAATTATTCCTCAGCAAAATTCCAACGGTGAAATCAGGATGTTTTGCCAATACTTTTTTAATCTCGTTAAGTACAAAATTTTTCTCATCAATTCCTGTTTTAAAAATCCGTCCGCAAACCGCATTTCCGCCGTCAAGCGGACTTGGATTTCGTCCTTCAACAGGAGCCATATACATTTCAAAAAAGGAGTTTTTCGCAATCGGGTCAAGCATTGAATTTCGGACTAATTTATTCGCTAACTCCCAAACCTCTTTAGTGCAACGTTGCGAACAATTCATGCTAACGTTTCCGTTTTCGGTAATAAATCGCCTAAAACCAGCAACATCCGCATTTGAAAAGGTTGCAGTAATAGATTGATTAACGTCCCCACATCTGATTATGTTTTTATGTTTTCCTGCCAACAGGGAAATCAATTCCTGCTGAACCTTTGAAGAATCCTGAGCCTCGTCTTCGATTACATACTCACAAATATTTTGATAATACTCAAGGACATCTTGATTTTCTTTCAATAACTTGACAGACCCAGTCAACATATCATCATAATCAATCAGATTAAACTCTTTCAAACTTTCCTGATATAGTTTATAATACAGTTCAAATTTCTTCAATTTCGGCTGATTTATCACGCCGTCAAACTTTCCGCCGCCGATTTTGAAAACAGAAACTCCACGGTCAAATTCTTCCGCCGTTTTTTGCTCTAACCCGAGTTTTGAGGCAATTTCACGCAAAATCCTGCTTCTTTGCGAATCGTCACAAATTTCAAAATCACCCGACAAGCCCAGTTTTTCATAATTTCCGTTTTCTTTTAAAATTCTGAGGGCTAAACCGTGAATTGTACTGATATTAGGAAGTTTTGTCGAATTTTTGCGAACATTTTTAATACGTTCACGAAAATTTCTTGCAGCAGAATCCATATACGTCAAAACAAAGATTTTTTCGGGATTTATACCACGTTCCAACAATTTTATAATCAAGGCAAGCAAAATTGTAGTTTTCCCTGCACCCGGAACTGCTGAAATCCCCATAAATCCGTTTTGATATTCCAAAACTGGCTTTTGGTCATCTCGAGGAACAATTTTGAAAGTTTTTTCTTTCTCGGGCGTTTCCGCTTCCTTTTCCTCTTCAAATATGATAAAGTTTTCAATCCCGCCATAATTTTCAACACCGTTTGAATCAAACAAACTTGAAAAACAAAAGACTTTTTCTGTCGCACAAAGAGCCAATTTCCGCAAAACTCTTGCGTTTTTCTCTTTTGATAAATTTATATTATCCTCTATTGTGTACTCTTTTTTTGCCCAATCTTTTTGGAAAACCCAAGCGTTATAAAGAGGTCCCGTGTCACTTTTTATCCACTCGGAACTTGTTATATCCAGCCAAAACTGATACTTCGTTTTCAATTTATTATCAATAATTTTTTGCGGAGTTGAAATTATAATATTGTTCAACTCGGGTTCCAGCGTTGAATAAGGATTTTCCGCAATAATTGAATTTTCGACCTGCAAAATAATATCGGTTTTCCGGCTTTGAAAATTCTTCCCGAAGACATTTTCAAAATCCATAATTTGTTTAATAAAGAAATTAAACTTATTTATTTCGTCCTTTTCCTTTGTACATTGAGATAATAACTCGTTATATATCAAAATAATTTGTTCGGAAATCTTCGCCTCAGATTCAGCCACAACCGACAAAACTTCTTGAAAATTTTTGTATTTATTATCATATTCTTCATCTTTAAAATCAAAATCTATCAACTGTTTTGTGCGGTCAAAATTTTCCAAAATTTCTTCACAATATTTTATCGGAATATTTAAAATGCAAGAAAGAATTACTTTTATATCAAAAGAGGTTAAAGTTCTTCGCAAATCGGTGTTCAATTTTAGAATTACGATAGTTGCCTGAACTAGCCTGTTTTGTATAAGTTTTTCACTGCCCGAAAGATAAAGCGGAAGGATGTTGGCTTTTAAAACCTCTCGCAAAGAAAATTTTAACATTTTATCTATAACAGGTGTAATAATCGAGATTTCGCAAGGCTTTACCCCCTGTTTTAACAAGTCGGAAATTTTTGCAAAAACCTTGTCTAACATAACAGAACGCTTAGCATAAGATTGATAAGTAAAATTTCTCAATAAAATATTAGAACCCGTCAAGGCATTTTTAAAGAGTTCATTTGCTGTCATAGCAAGAGTTCCGACATCATCTTTTACAATAATTTCACCGCCGAAAGTTGATTTTATTTTTTCGTAATTGTTCTTATCCGCACTCAAATATCCGCAACGGGAAGAACCCAAAGGGTCGATTGAGATATAAAAATCCTTCAACTGCTTAGATAAAGACAACACAAAATCGATACAAATCGGAGTAAGCTCATCGGCATCATCAATAATCAAATATTTTATATTTTTGAAATAATCGGTATTTTTATAGACATAATTAAACAAAAGACATTGTCTTAAATAGTCAAAATCACGAAGTTCCAGTGTTTTTTTCAAGAATTTTTTTAATGCAATATCGGCTTCAAGTGAAAATCCTTCTTTTAAAATTTTCGCACGTTCATTTACTTCAGCCTGCGTCAAATTATTTTGAATAATTAAAGAATAACGCCTGAAAATCTGATGCAATAAAGATAATTTTGAATTATACCCCTTAAATTTAACTTCTTTCAATATCTCTTTTAATACGAATTGAGAAACCTCTAACCCGACTAAATTCGGCAAAATTACGGGATTGTCAAAAATATTTCTGTCCTCTAAAAACGCCCAATTATCAGAAACAGTATTGTATACAAGAGAGAAAAACGAATGAACCTGCATGGCTTCTAACCCGTGAACAGTCAGTTTTTCTAAGGTTTGGTCAATAAAGATTTTCTTTTGGGTGGAATTTTGTACAAGAACAAGAATTTCAGAAGCCTTCACCCCACTATTTAACAGTGCAGCGTATTTTTCGGTTAAAAATTCGGTCTTTGACGAGGCTATGCTCCCTTGAATAATCAAATACAATACTCCTTTTAGATTATATTCTAGCATAATGAAAGAAAAATCTACAATTCAAATATGATTTAAAAATTTTAAAAACAAGGTAATATCAAAGTATCGAAAAAATG
>CAVKDD010000067.1:0-6826 GCA_963654845.1 Acutalibacteraceae bacterium
ATCCTGCGGTTGATGAACTTGAAAAAATAGTATTTAATAAAGAAAATAAAACTGAAAATCTTAATTCAAGACTCTCAAAACTTGAAACTAAAACCTTCGGCAAAACTTATGAAAACGAGGAGTTGTCGATTCGTGTGGATAGGTTGAAGGCTGAAATTAAGCCGAAAAAGCCTGTGATTGCAGAAAAACCGCAAAATACTTTTACCGATAATTATCATTTGGATTCTTACGGGTCAGATGCTTTTGATTATACGGGTTTTAACAACAGAATGGGCAGTCGTCCAAATTATTCGTCAAACAGTTATTCTTCTGATATTGATGACTTTGACGGGTATGCTCCAAATGTATTTAAACCTGCAAAGCAGTTGAATATCTCGGCAATAGAAAAGGCTTTGTATAAACAAAAATACGAAAACGAGCCGATGGACAAGCGACTTTCCCGAGTTGAAATGAGCGTGTTTGGAACAGAATTTAGTCAAGATAGCGAAAGCGAACGTTTGATGAGGCTATCAAGTGCTATCAATGCTCAAAAATCAGCGAGAAAATACGATAGCAACAGGTTCAGTCAAAACATGGCAACCGCCTTTCAAATCGGAACGTTGATTCTTATGGTACTTGCTTGTATTTTGTAGCCTTATTCTGCCGTTGCAGGTTCGGTTGTCGTTGTTTCTTTTGTTGCTTCGGTTGTTGTTGAAGCTGAAGAACTTGACGTTGACGTGCCTGTAGAAGGTTTTGCAATAGAATTAATTATGGCATTATGCAAAAGATTTTTCAAATTTTCAGAAGTTTGCTTAGCATTTTCTTTTGTGTTTGCCAAATTCTCTTTTGTTTGATTAACAGACTCTTTCACCGTTTGCACTTTGTTTTTCTGATTTTGCACGATATTATTCACGTTGTTTTTGACCGTTGCAACGTCTGCTTTTGTGTTTTCAACTTTTGTTTTTACATTTTCTTTGACCGCATCTTTTGCGTTTTTCAAATCCTGTTTTAAGTTGACATCGGAACTTTCGACAGTTGAAGCAAGCCATTTGAAGTATCTTACAGATGAGGCTGCTCCGACAACACCAGAGTATGAAACCTTAAAGTCTTTATAAGTTGTACTTCCGCTTGATAGGGCAGGAATTTTTGAAATGTCTTCGGTATTTGGATTTGAGGTCAACTGATTCCAAACTGTGGCGGTCATTGAGCCGAGTTTCGGAATTGAAGATAAAAGTTTTTCCACCGACAAATCACCGATTACACCGAGCATTGAAACAACTTTTGAGTCCAATCTGCCGAGTATAATCATATTTGCCGTGTTCGGTAAAATGTAGTAAGAACCTGTCGCATAGTATGACATCAAAGGTCCTGAAACAATGATTTTGGACAAATTCGCCGTTCCGCCGTTGAGTGTCATCTCGCCTGTTATGTTTTTAAATTTATCGGTTTCTTGCATTGCTGAAAGTGTTGATAAACTTGAGATTGCGGCTTTCAGGATTGAATTTGAGGTTATATTTTGTGCCGCTACAAGGTTTTCCAATCGACCGATACCGACAAATCTTCCGTTTTGAATATCAAAATTAATGTTTCCTTTCATTGATTTTATAATATCAACGTCCGTCAAACCCTGCATTCCGAGTTTTGCGGTAAAATTCATTGTTCCCGTCAAAGCATCTTTTATGCCGACAGCTCCGTAAATTGCGTTTGAAGCGTTCAAACCTTGTCCCACAATGTCTAAACCAGTTTTAAAACTGTTTATTTCGTAAGACAATTTTCCTTTGATGTTGCCGTCAAAGGCTTTTGCGGTAATATCTGACAGTGTGAAGACATTGTAATCTTTTAGTGAAATTTTGCCTGAAGCTTCTTCTGCGACCAAGCCGCCTGCTTTGACTTTTTTTGCATAAGCGTTGCCGTTTAGAATTTCACCCGATAAATCCGCTCTCAAATCCGTGATTGCAAAATCAACGTCTTTCATTGAAATATCAGGAATTGTGACACTGCCTTTGAGGGTCGGTTTGTTTGGCGTTCCGCCGACAGTAACTGCACCGTTTGCTGAAATGTTTGAATTATTAACACCCCAGATTGGGAAAGACAAAGTTTCAGGAATGCTCAAGGCAATGTTTAATTTTGGTTGTGTGTATAATTTTGAAACATTACCGCTAAGTTTGACAAGTAAGTTGTTTCCTTCGTAAATTCCTGACGGAATAATGTTCAAAGTATCGCCAAGCAATTCAAAGTTTGCTTTAATTTTTGCTTTTTTGTTTCTTAATTTATCAATATCAACAAAAGAAACGTAGTTATCTTTGTCTGCATCTGCTGACAATCTGAGGTTTTGCACTTTTGAATTACCTGTTACATCAATCGAGATTGGAACGCTTCCTTTGTATGTTATGAGGTTTGCAAATTCTTTCGGTAACAACGCAACTATATCGGCACTTTGAATTTTACCTTTTGCAAGAATATTTATTGCAGGTTTGTCGGTTGCGTAGTCTTCAACTCCGCCTGTTATGTCGATTTTTGAATTGTTCAGCAGCATATAGGCTTTGTTGATTTTTATATCTTTGTTATCCATTTGAACGCAGGTATCAGGAACTTTCACTGATACTGCTCCGTTATTTGCAACCAATCCGAACAAATCAATGTCACCCAGCAAGGTTTTGCCGTCATAAGCCGCATTGACTGATAATTTCGACAAGTCAACATGCGTTGCGGAAGGCTTATTGTAAACTTTCAATCCTTCCAAAATTGAAGTCAATTCAGGTTTTAGAGAGGTTAAAGTTCCTTTAATCAAGGCATTAAGAGAAATTACACCGCTTGTAATATCGTTGTCTTTCAACATGCCTGCTTGTCCGACTGCTGCAAGTAAACCTTTTACTGACAATTTATCTGCTACGATTTTCAAGTCTGTTGTGGCGTCCTGACTGATTGTTCCTGTCAAGGTTAACGGGTGATTAAAGATTGAAAAGCCCGCACGTTTGATATTTATTCCGTTGTCAAAATTTATGTCTGCCGTAATTTTATCAACAAGTACATTATACAAACCGTATTTGAATTTTGAAGGTAAAATTTTCAAATAACCGTTTGAAGAAACTTTTTTCATATCTGACGTTACGTTGAAATCCGCATCAATTCCGCCTGTTGCACTCAAGGTGTCAAAATCGTTGATATTAAAAGATTTAGCCAAACTGTCAACCAAATTAATCAAATTCATAAATTTTGCATTTGAACGCAAAGTCATATCAATATAAGGTTTGTGACCTGTTTTTAGGCTTCCGATAATCTGTGTTTTTTCGTTTTCATCGGACGATGAGAACAAAATTGAATCTATATTTGTATTATTCCCTTTAAATTTGAGATTGATGTAACTTTCAGGCAATTTTTTACCGTCCACCGCTACAGACAAGGCTTGAACATCTATTAAACCTTTAAAATCAGGATTTTTTAAGGTTCCGTTCACGGTTAAATCCGTTTTTATGTCCGCAGTAAATTTGTTTGCGGCAATAGATTTTAAAATATCTAAAACGTTGAATTGCGGGGCGGTTGATTTTTGTGTGGTTTGAGTCTCTTTTCCTTCCTCAACTATCACGTTTTCAGGGAAAACAAGGTCGTTAAGTTTGAGGTTTGGCATAATTTTGTTGAAAACTTTGATATCATAATTTGATATCAAAACATCGTCAAAAACCACTTTTCCGTCAGTTTTAATTTTAACTTTTTTATCCAAAACAAAATCTGTAATTTTAAGATTTTCGCCGTTAACAGCGTATTTTTTTGAGGTCATTAAATCGACTGCCGACAAATTATATTTGTCAATTTTTACATCAGGTAATTTGTTGGATAATTTTAACCCAAAAGGCAAAGTAAAGGTTTCTTTGACAGGTTCTTCGTTTTGCGGGAAGTAGTCAACGACCAGCAAAGAGCCGTCTTTTTTTATGTCCAAATTTGCGGAAATATTTTTTGCATAAATTTTGCCTAATTGAATTTTTCTGACCAAAATCGGCAATAATTCAAGATTTCCGCCAATATTTTCTGCCTCAAAAACTTTGCTTTCGTTTGACGGAATTTGTAAGGCGATATTTTTCGCCTTAACTCCGACTGCTAGATTCCACGAGGTGGTAAAAGACAAATCTTTTAGCGTCATTTCCAATCCTGTTGATTTTTTGACAAGTTCGGTTATCGTACCTTCCTGACGTCTTAAAATCGGTGTCACGACAAGCGGTGATAATAGAAAAATTGCGTACAAACCAAGTATAACAACTAAAACAAAAGATAAAATTTTCTTTGCCTTTTTATTCATTTCCCTAACCTCAAATTAAATATAATTAAATTCTAGCACAAAAACGATTATAAACTTTCAAGATTTAAACCTTTTATAAAGTTAATTGCTTCGTCTTTTGTTTGAATATCGCCTGAAATTTGTGCTTCGTGCAGACTTTGCAGAACTTTGCCTAAAATCGGTGAAGGTTTTATATTTAAGATTTTTATAACCTCGTTTCCATCAAGCAATTTAGGTAACGGTTTCAAGTCTTTTTTCGCCTCAAGGCAAAATTCAAGAAGTCTGTTTAGTGCAGAAATATTTTCTTCAACGATTTCTTTTGTAATCTCCGGTCCTTGAGCTGATAATCTGTCAGCCTGAGCGATTATAATATTATCTATCGCATTGTCTTCCGATTTTCGCAGATATCTCATCATAATTTTTTCATTAACAACAGGAGCTGACACAACGGCTGTCGGGTACATGTGTTTTTTTATAATATAAGAAATATATTCGATTTGTTTGTTTGAAAAACATAGTTTTTTCAGTATGGGAACGCACATTTTTGCCCCGACAGAATCGTGTTTAATAAAGCGATGACGTCCTGTTTCTTCTTCAATCGTCCAAGTTGAAGGTTTGCCGATATCGTGCAAAAAGGTTGCAAGTTTGAGGTGTGCAATACGAGAAAATCCGCCAAAATCGACTTTCTCAAGGTGTTCTTTGACTTCGTCCGTTGATTTTTCGTACAAAAGTTGAACTTGTTTTACCGATTCTATGCTGTGCATAAATAAATCCAAGTGGTGATGCTCGTTTGGCGGAACTTTTTTAACCTCGTGCATTATCGGAAAAAGCAATTCCAACAACCCGCATTTGTCCATTGCCAAAAGGCTTTCTGCACAATATTTTCCGTCAAAAAGTTTCATCAATTCATATTCTATTCGTTCTTTTGCAGGGTTAGCAATCAATTTTGCGTGAGTTTTTGCGATATTCATTAAACTTTCGCTCAATTCAAACCCTAAAACCGAGTAAAAACGGAAAATTCTGAGTAGTCGCAACGGGTCATCCACAAAATTTTCCTCTTTAATTTCTCGCAAAATTTTGTTTTCTAAATCCTTGACATAGGAGTTGCAAAACTCGGGGATTTCGCAAGTTTTTATATTAACCGCAATCGCATTGACGGTCAAATCTCGTCTTTTTATGTCCTGTTCCAGGTTTCCGCCAACGGGATTAGTTATATCCAAATAGTTTATTTTATCGGGCAATACGACACGGTAAATTTTATTTTCTTCATCCAGCGGAATAAATTTGCCGTTGAAAAATTCTGCGATTTTCAGTGAAAAATCTCGAGCCTCAGTATCCGTGACAACTAAATCTCTATCGTGTGA
This sequence comes from Acutalibacteraceae bacterium, assembly GCA_963654845.1. Taxonomy (GTDB): domain Bacteria; phylum Cyanobacteriota; class Vampirovibrionia; order Gastranaerophilales; family Gastranaerophilaceae; genus Zag111. The sequence continues at coordinate 5,617 of CAVKDD010000067.1, forward strand.
AAACTTGCCCAATATCGCATCTCTCACCGAACCGCCCACAAGATAGATTTCGTTGTCAAAAAAACTCGAAATGTTATTTAAAACTTCGTCATTTTTTATGCTATTTGTTAAAATTTGAATATTCATAAATTATATTTCCCAATCCGACAACTACCGCCGTTTCAGCCCTTAAAATCAAAGTTCCGAGAGTAAGCATTTCAAGCCCGTTTGTCCTGAAATATTCAAACTCCTTATCCGAAAATCCGCCCTCAGGTCCTATTATGACAAGCACTTTGTCCCCTTGTTTTATCGGGGAAGTTTTGAAACTGTCACGAATTGTTTTGTCGGCTATTCTTTCGCAAAAGACTATTATTTTGTCGTATTTTTCAGTGTCTATCAAATCTTTTATCGTGGTCAATTCTTCGCATTGCGGGATTTCTGCACGTTCGCATTGTTTTGAAGATTCGTACATTGTTCGTTGCCATTTTGGAATTTTCTTTTCGATAACCGAGCGTTTAACCGAACAATAGTCCGTAAATACGGGTATAACCCGATTTATCCCGAGTTCTGTCGCTTTTTCAATAATGAAACTTTGCCCGTCATTATTTAGAGGACTTTGAGCCAAGTCTAAAGTGAAATCAAGACTTCTTGCCGAAGGGTAAGATTTTTCTATTTTTGCGACAATTTCATTATTGGTAATTTCTGTAATAAAAGTTTCGTATTGAATTTTATTTTCATCAATCAAGAGTAATTTTTCGCCCGCTCTTGCTCGCATGGCACGGGCAATATGAGTATAATTTTCTTTGTCTGAAATTGTTATATTTTCCTCTTGTATTTGGTTAGAATTAATAAAAAAATGTGGCATAATCCCCTGCTCCTGTTTCAAATATCTTACCACAAAATAAGTATTTGCCGTTTTTTATATCAGTCCAAAATAATTTCTTTTTCGTTTTTGTAAGTGACATAGCCCAAATTTGCCGCAGGCGGTTTTCTTATATATTTTCGTTTTGTATAAATTACTCCGATTTTGGACGAATTTTTCACGCTGGAATACTCTTTGGCTAATTTTGCACATCTTAAAATTAAATCATCCGTTATTGTGTTTGTTTTTAACAAAACGTGAGAACCAGCATTATCCTTGACGTGAAACCATAAATCATTTTCATTTGCAATTTTAGATATTATGTCGTCATTTTGTTTATTGTTTTTTCCTACATAGATTGTTGTTCGT
>CAVKDD010000068.1:0-6798 GCA_963654845.1 Acutalibacteraceae bacterium
CAATATACTAAAATAACATTATGGATATGACTATTTATTTTAATGAACTTGCCCGAAATATGAGGATAGAAAGGGCGAGATTAAATATTTCGCAACTCAAACTTGCCGAAATGGCGGATGTGTCTTTGGATACAATTAACATGATTGAGCGAGGTGTCGGAAATCCTAAATTATGTACGGTCATTTCCATTGCAAAGGCTTTAAACGTTGACTTGAACGCACTTATTAAGTTGTAAGCGTTGGAAGTTAAATAAATAACGAGAAAGTCACCCTGAACTGACTATTTGGTGTGCCTACCAAGAGGTTTGTCATTCTGAAAACTTAGAAAATTTTTGCGAATGAAATGAGCATTAAATTTTCTTGTTATTCAGAATCTGTTACAAGTTCAAACAGATTCCGGCTCAAAGGCCGGAATGACATGTTGGTGAGCTTACTAAATGGTTTGTCCTTCTGAAAACAAATATTAAAATCGTAGGGTGGGGAAAAGCGGAGCGGTTCCCACCTTTTTGTGGTGCAGAAAGGCTTAATCCTTTGTTTTATTTTGGTTATATTACCCCCCTTCGAAATCATAGATTTCGGTTCCAGCCATACGGCATACAGTCTCACTCAATTCGCTTCGCTCATTGGTTCGAACTAGCACCTCAAGGGGGCACATAATAATACAAGGATTTTGTCCTTCTGCAATAAGTCCTATCTGTAAACAAACATGGTTCTATTATTCACGCCGTTATTGATTTGCTCTTTAACTTTTCCGCCGACCGAGTCACAATAGGTCATTTCCGATACCGAACCTAAAACTTTGATTTCATCTGCGTGTTGAGTGTGTAATCTTGATTTATCAATGTTGTTATAGTTCGGTCCAATCATAATTTGTGCATCACTTCTACCGACTTCTTTACAAACCTGTTTGCCGAATTTTATCAATTCATCTGTGACAAGCGGGTTTGAGCCGAGTTTGCCGTTTGCTTCAAAACTGTCAATTACGAAGGTTAATTTTCCGTCAATCATTGCGAAGAAACAAAGCGAATTTCCGTAAGAATTTCCGAATTTGTCAACCAATTCCACCCCTCTGTTATAACTGTTCAAAAGGTGCATTGGGGCTGAATATCCTGCATAAGAGGATTCCGCACTGTTGCAGCAGCTTACATGGTTTCCAAAGAAAATGTTTCTTCCGATATCGTTGTCATCCGTCAATCTGAAGTGGATATCGTTGACCGTTCTTGAAGCTTTGACCTGCTCAATACGGGTTGCAATACCGTTCAAGTGGTCTGTAAATCCCGTGATACCTTCGATTTCATCAGGTGTTAATTCATCGTTGTCTGTTGCTGATTTCCAGTAATCGGTTTTCTCAATGTAATTTTTTACAATTCCGACAAATCTTTCAATTTGTTCATCCTGCAACGGTTCTCTGTCTTTGAATATATTATTATTCCACAAAGTATAACCAAATTCGGATAAATGTTGTTTCAATTTTTCGGTTTCGTTAGGATTGATTTTTTCAAACAATTCATCTTGGAAAATATTTATCAAATTGTTTCTGATATTTTCGTATTCGGTTTTCGGGTCTGATTCGACCGTGAAATCTTCGCTTTTCAATTCAGGGTCAAAACTGTTCCATTTGTCAAAGTCAATGCCTTGTGCTTCCATTTGTTTTTTAGTTTCAAGGTTTGCTTCGATTTGATTTAGTAAGCCGTTTGAGGCGTATTTTTCGTACAACGGCGAACCTTCTTCAGGCATTTCCATACGAATTTCCGTTAGCGGTCTGTTCGGATTGGCTTGTTTCAATTCAATCAAACGTTTAAAGTTTGTGTTAAATCCTGAGCCTGTCGCAAATAATTTGTCAAAATATTTTGCATCATAATGAATTTCTCTCAACAAATTAGCATCAGGAGTAATTCCGATGTTTGTGTACATCGTGTTAGTGATTGAGTTGTTGAAGGCTAAATCATCATTTGGAATATTTACATAAGCCGTCACGACTTTTTTCAAACCGTTTAGCGGTTTCGGGAAAAGTTCAGGCGTGGTGTATTTTTCGGGATTTGCTTCCATATCCGCTTTTTTAATCTTAAATTCATCAATATATTTAATCTTTTTGTCTAGCGGAATTTTCGGGTTAGTCAGCATTTGTTGAGCGTAACCGTCCATTTTTGCCATTTGTTCGTCAATCGGTTCGGGGAAGTTCACCTGTTTATTTAATTTTTCCTTCATTAAATAATCGTGAACCTTTTGTGAGCAATTTGCAGGAACATTAATCCCTTCCATAAATGTTCTTACTTGGGTGTCATAATCGTCATCACTTGCGAAGGTTTCGTTTGCAAATTTGATTTGGTCTTTGCTCATGTTTGGTGATTTAATCATATCAATAAGTCCTTGTAAACTTGCTTCACTGACTTTGTTTGCAAGTCCGCCGATTACACGCAAACGTTTAACCTTCAATTCAGGAGAAGGAAGTAGAGCAAGTTTTTCGTTCAATTTGTTGATGAAATCTTCGGAGCAATTATCGGTAATATTATTGCAAAGTTGAATAAAACTGATAAATCCGTCAATCTTTTGTGTTAGAACATTATCAATAACATCTTGACCGAAAACTTTACCTGCTTTGTCAATAGAGTTTCTGTTTTGGTTCAATTTTCCAATAATGTAGGCATCATCATGTGCCAAATCTCTGAGAGTTTTAATATTTGCAAGGTAAGTTAAGAGAGTATCAAAGGTTTCTTGCTTAAATTTGAATTCAGCAGTACAGATTTGCAAGAGTTTTGAAATACCTTTGTCATCAATTCCCATATTGTGAAGAAGACTTACTTTTTCGTAGGCATCAGGCAGGAATTTGTTACGGTTAAGGTTGCAGGAATTTAATACTTCGCTGATATTCTCTTTTTCGATACCGAGAGCAAGCAGGTCTTTTATGTGTCCAAACATTTCATAGTTAAAGATTTTTTGCTCATCATTTTGACAGCCTTCGGGAGTTCCCGAATGGCAAGTGTACATCAAGGAACTTATCTGTCTTGGGCTAAAACCATCCTCTTGAAGTGACAAAGCCATTTTGTATAATCTGTCTTTAAATTCGCCGCCGTCTTTGCAGAAGGAAATCAATTCATCGGGTAATTCTCTTGCGATACAATCTTTCAATCTTTTGTAGGCAATTTCATCATCACCTGCATAACTTAATGCTCTTGTCGGATTTTTTGCACCCAAATTATACAGCTCAATACATTTATCAACTTTTTCTTGGTCGATTTTGCCGTTTTCTTCACATTGCCAAACAATCCAAGTTGTACTTTGAATATCAAGCCCTTTGTTGTTTATCAAATCTTTTGCCAATTCGTAACGAAGCGGGCTAAATCTTTGACCAAGTTTTATGAAAGGTTTGCAGTTATGTATTAATCCTAAAACATCTCTACCGTCGTTACCTGCTTCCAGCATTTCCATAATTGCATTGTAGGTATCAGGGTTAAATTCTGTTCCTTCATTATTTTTTGCTTCATCTTTGCAAAGTGCGACCAACTCATTAACGCCGTCTTTGCTCATGCCTGTATCGTTCTCATATTTTGTGAACGGATAGTTTCCGTCTTTAATATGTTTGTAGGCATCCATCAAATCTTCTGACGGAGTGAATTTCTTTATATTATAGACATAAGATTTGTCGGTGCTTTCCGTGCAAACCGTTCTTATCGGACAGTTAAGTTCTTTGAATTTATTGTATAATCTGACGTCAAAAGTTTTGTTGCCATAGTTGTCTGTTTTGAAGAAATCAGTAATATACGGTTCTGAATATCCGCCGAAACGGTTTTTTCTTTCGACCCAATAGCAGGAATCCGCAACTTGATTGTAGATAGCATTATTAAAGTATTCTTTACCGTTGATTGCTCCTTTTGCCGCATCTATAGCCGCTTCATTTATTCTTTTTCCGCTTTTTGCAATGGCTAACAAGGTGTTGAACATTTCTTCATTGAATTTTATAGAGTTCGTTTTTTGGAAGTCTAATATTGAGGAGTTTTTCAATTTACAAGCTTCGACAATCTCCGTAAGATTGCTTAGCGGTTGGTTTGGAAGTTCTGCGTGTAGTTGTTCCAATTTAGAGAATAATTCGGGATTAAATTTGTAGCCTGAGTATTCGTCTTTTTGCTCTTTGCAGGCTTCAATTATTTTTGGTAAATCCATTACATCTTGACCGAAAAACGGTTTTAACGCTAATTCTTTAGCGGTGTTAAAAGCGGCTTGGTCAAATTTTGTAACCATTGCGGTTTCTCGTTTGGAATTTAATCCCAACTCTTTATAGCAACATGCTTTGAATAACTTTGTTTCAAGTTCTTCTTGATTTTTAAAAGGTAAATTGCGGACGAGGTCGCTATCTTTTACGATTTTTCCGTAGGTAACATAGGCACCCAAATCAATCCCTTTGCTTTTAAGAGTAGAGGCACTGTAGGCAGTGTAAATGATATTCTTTCGGAAATCATCTGTTTCTATGTTATCTTTAACTTTTTTGTAAGTGTCTGCATCAAAGGTTTCAAAACCTTTTTCATCTTCATTTACGGCACTTCTTACAAGATAATGAATATCAGAAACATCTTTTATATCAAAGATTGTATTTTTTACACAGGCTTTAGCATCATCATCCAAAACCTCCCCGTTTTTTGTTTGTAAAATACAACTTTTTGCAATATCACTTGTTGAAGTTTTTGCACCCGAAGCCAGCAAAGTTTTTTCAAAATCTAAAACTTCACGGGAATGATGTCTTTCTCTGTCACGAGTGCGTAGTTCTGCTGCATCTAATAAATCGTTCCACCTTCTTGCGGGTGCATCAAGTCGTGCAAAATCTTTCAAGTAAGGTAACAAATCTGTTCTTACTCGTTTTTCGCCGTTAGAATTTTCCTCTTTTAAACTGTCAAGAATATTGCTTATATGATATGGAGTAAGCCCGTCAGAAGGGAATACTTCACTATTAAAGCCATAGTCTTGTTCTAATTGGAAGATGTATTTGCAACATGTGTAAATATCGTCATCAAACGGTTTTATTTTAGAACGTTCAAAATTGCTGACTTGAGTACATTGTTTCAAAACAAAATGTATTTTTGCTTCGTTAAGCCCCATTTCCTGCAGTTCTTCTCTTGCTTGGTGACATTTTTGTTCGTTCTCGGCTTTTATACGTTCTTCTTCTGAAATCTCAGGTTCTACGAGAGTTTCAACGTTTTCTGTTTCTTCGGTTTGTGGAGTGCTTTCAACCTCATCACCTACATTTGTGTTTTGAGGAGCTTGGACGTTTTCCGTATCAGGTGTTTCCGTCTGATTTACTTGTTGACTTTCAACAAGCGGACGTTCCATAAAATATGCTCCTGAACCGTTTTCATAGTAATTTTCAAGAGTTTCTTTTATGGAAAAGCCTAAACTTTGGTACATTCTGACAAGATTTCTGTTTGTGCTATCGACATGCAAAGATAGAGTTTGCACATCGTTTTCTTTTGCGTAATCAAGAATTTTCTTCCAAGAATATTTTATCGCCTGATAACCCTTGCGAGTGTTTCTGTATTCGGGTTTTAGTCCGATTGAATCAATGTATAAATCGCCGTCTTTTATCGGTTCAAGTTGATAATAGCCCAAAAGTTCGTCATTATCGCCTTTTACCGCATAAGTCGATAGTTGATTTCGTTCTACAATTCTTTTAAATTCGTCATAATTTTCGTAAGGGTCGGTTTCGGCAAATGCTTGTTTGTCGATTTCATAAATTTGTTGCATTAACTCATCCGAGTCGTTTGCACGTTCTGATGACACTTGAAGCGGTTGAGTATTCGGGGCAAATTGCCTATATACATTTGGTGCTACATAAACTTCCGTAATCTCTTCACTTGTTTGTCCGTTCGGATTTGTTACGGGTTGTTGAGTTTGAGTTTGTGCTGTTGCTGGTGCGGTTACCCAAACTCCGCCGTTATTTGGTAAATAAACAGGTCTTCTGTTATTATTTGGATTTATAGGCATAATTTCTCCTACTACTAAACACTTTATGTATTTATAAACAAATGTTTTTCGTATTTTTTGCCATTTTATTAAAAGTTATTACAAAATGTTAATTTTTGATGTTTGAATTATAATATTTATATGAAGAGATTTTTGGGATTACTAACGATTTTGTTATTGGGTTTTGTTTGTACAAAGACCCTTGCTGACCAATTTGTACCGGAATTTGATAAAATGCAAATTGTGCGTTGTGATTATGAACAAACGATTTACAACCAAGATGACAGTGTAGTTTCTACAAGCAGGCAGCACAGATTGTTCAGAATTGATGATGCGTATAAAAAAATCTACAACCAAAGAGAACCGATTGACAATATTATAACTTTTGATGAGTCCAAAATTGAATACAATTCTCAATCTATGAATGATGATTATATTTCTCGAGAACACTCCGTCATTGACCGTAAGGAAGGCAGTTTTACATCGGAGGCTCAAATTATGTATGATAATGAAGCGTTCGGCAATCGTCATTCAAAATCTGTCGGAACTTGCCAAGTTTTGCAATAAATTTTTTATAAATTCGTTACATTTGCCAAAATTTTGTCAATTATTGAACAGAAATTTCCTTTATTAATATATAGGGGAAAAGAATTGTCATGGGTAAAGAACCGGTAGCAACGAAAAAGAACAAACTAATGGAAGATACAAACGACCTGATTTGTTTGAAACATCACAATTTTTTGAACAAAAACAGACAAAAAAATCTTTCTTTGATTCCGCTTGCTTCTTGTATAAATTACGTTGAAAAAATCAATCCTTATGCAAATTCTAGCATCAGTTTTTTGC
>CAVKDD010000069.1:0-6744 GCA_963654845.1 Acutalibacteraceae bacterium
GTATGAGAACTTGGTCATTTTCTGGGCGAATTATATTTTCCAACAAGCAATAACTTTCTAACAATTTTTTCTCATGTAATTGAATGTCCTTTTTGCTAGGTTTTACATTTATTGTTTCTACCAAAATTGATAGTTTTTTGGCAGAATTTTCAAAGCGTATATCTAATTTATAATTTTGCTCTCCATTTTCATTTTTAGGAATCTCTTTTAAAGGAATACCAGCTTGAACATATGAAAACTCTGTTATACCCTCTAAATTGCTTGTAAGAAAGTCTTTCCCGATTTTTTCTATAATTTCTAATCTTGAAGGCATATTACATTACCTCCAATTTTAAATTTTCTTTTAGAAAGTCCCCCCCCCCTACAACCATAAGGGTTTTCAGGTTTTTGCTCATAAAATTCTCTCCCAACTAATTTATACTTATCCATATTTTAATTAAAAAATCTGTATTTGTAAAATTAATGAATTTTTGTAACTTCAAAAACAGCATACTTTTTAGTATGCTGTTTTTGTTTTTGAAATATATTTTCCCGCTAACTTTAATATTTTGTCGTGTCGGATTATTCAAGTCGGCACGACAAATTTTATTTTCCCACTAAAAAAGAGCCTTAACGGCTCTGTGTTTAAATTTGGGCCCGGAGGGATTCGAACCCACGACCAAAGGATTATGAGTCCTCTGCGCTACCGCTGCGCCACAGGCCCGTGACGACTTGTTTTTTGAGAAATTTTACCAACCTTTTTGATTTTATCTTTTTCGAGATTTAACCAAAAGTCAGCATTATCTCTCTTCAAAATTGTAGCATAAAACTTTTATTTTGCAAATCTATTTTGTGTGTTTGTCGATTTTTTCGGACAAATAAGTCGAGAACATCGGCAAAATTCCATAGTAAATCGCTGCAAAAATTATTGTCGGTCGTAAAATATTTATTCCTTCGACATATTTCAAAACTTTCGGGTCGGCAGCGTTCAGTTGTTTGAATTTTTCTATAAATTCGCTCGTTTTATTTTTCATCAACAGGTCAACTCCGTACCCGCCAAGCAAAGTTATACCCGTTGAAATGATGTTGTTGTAAATTAACACCCTTTTTCTGTCTTCTTTTATTCGTTTGCTGCTTGCAGTTTGTTGACAGTTGGTGGCGGTCAGCAAAATGTCCGTTGTTGCAGTCAGGTGTTTTGCAATGTCTTTGTCATTTTTTTCGTATTTTTTAGCCAAATTTTGAATTTTAGGGTTATTTATCCCTTTTGCAACGCCTTTTGCTACTTTTTCCACAAAATTCCCCGTGAAAAATACGTTTTTATCTTTCAAAATATCAAAATTCTTTTGTGGTGGTTCAGGTTTTGTGTCGTGTGTAGGATTTTTTTTGTTGAGCAAATCCATAATAATCGGGATTAGGGCAACTGTAAGCATTGATTTTGGAATTGCGGTTAAAAGTCCTGTTCCGAGTTTATAAATTTGGGTAATCATTCGGTAGCTTCTTGATTTTGCAAGGTCTTCAGTTCCGTTTTTCAGGTTTTTTATTGTGAACTTGTTTAAAAATTTGTCAGGATTGTCATCAATTCTTTTTACCGCAAGTTCTAGCGGTAGCGTAATCGATTCCAACATTCCGAATTTTATCAGTCCCGAGCAAATAGAATTTGACATCGCATACTGCTTGTTTTCTTTTTCCACATTAGGGGTCATACTAATCATAAGCGGACGAACGCCGATAGTCATAAGTAACGAAGTTGTGGCAGAAAACGAGGTGCCGTGTTCTGACAGTTTTTCGAGACTTTTTAGTAATTTTTTGTTTGTTAAAATTCTATTTGTTAAGCTTTGGGCTTGTGTAATTCTTTGAACGTTCATTGCCATATCCTACTTATATTAGACAACGCTAAAGCTCTAAAGTAAAAGACTTTTAGACAAAACTTTACTTTCTGTTTAAAAATTTGTTTTACTAATAAATTTGCTTTTGCTATACTTGATTTGCACAATGGAGAGAAAAATGAGAGATGAATTGTTATCGGTAATCGAGAAAAACAGCAGAATTGATTTTAGTGAATTGGCGGTTTTGCTCGGTACAAGCGAAGAAGAAGTTTTGAAAGAATTGACACGACTTGAAAAAGAAGGCGTAATTTGCGGTTATCACACTTTGATTAACTGGGAAAAAACGAATATTGAAAAAGTTACGGGGCTAATTGAGGTTAAAGTTACTCCGCAAAGAGGTCGTGGTTTTGATAATATTGCGGAAAGAATTTATAATTATCCTGAAGTTAAAGCGGTATATTTGATTTCGGGCGGGTACGATTTGTTGGTAATTTTAGAGGAAAAATCCTTGAAAGAAATTGCAAATTTCGTAACCGATAAACTTTCTACCTTAGATTCCGTATTGAGTACGGCAACACACTTTATCCTGAAAAAATACAAAGATCACGGAACAATTTTAAACAGGGAAGAAAAGGATGAAAGAGAGGTTATCACACCATGAGGAATTTTCTTTCCGATAAAATCGTAAATATTAAACCTTCGGGGATAAGAAAGTTTTTTGATATCGTAAGCGAAATGGAAGATGCAATATCGCTCGGTGTTGGGGAGCCTGATTTTGACACACCTTGGCACATTAGAGATGAGGGCATTTATGCTTTTGAAAAAGGCAAAACTTTTTATACTTCAAATGCAGGGTTAAAAGATTTGCGACTTGAGATTTCAAGATATTTACAACGTTCTCAAAAGGTTACTTATGACCCTGACAGTGAAATTTTGGTTACTGTCGGCGGGTCGGAAGCTATTGATATCGGCTTGCGTGCTGTTATAAATCCGGGGGATGAGGTAATTATTCCGCAACCGTCTTATGTTTCGTATGAACCTTGTGCGATTTTGGCGGGTGCTAAGCCTGTGATTTTGGAATTGAGGGCGGAAGATGAGTTTAGACTTACTCCCGAATTGCTTTTAAGCAAGATTACCGAAAAAACAAAGATTTTGATTTTGCCGTTCCCGAACAATCCGACAGGTGCGATTATGGAGCGTGAGGATTTGGAAAAGATTGCTAAAATATTGATAGAAAAAGATATTTTGGTGATGTCAGATGAAATTTATTCTGAATTGACGTATTCGGGCAAACACGCTTCTATAACTTCTATTGAGGGAATGAAGGAACGCACGATTTTGATTAACGGCTTTTCAAAAGCGTATGCGATGACGGGTTGGCGTTTGGGCTACGCTTGCGGACCTAGAGAAATTATTAAACAAATGACAAAAATCCACCAATATGCGATTATGTGTGCTCCGACAACAAGTCAATATGCGGCGATTGAGGCACTCAAAAACGGTGATGAAGATGTTTTGAAAATGCGTCAGGCTTATAATATGAGACGAAGATTTTTGATGGATGCTTTTAAAAAGATGAAGTTGAAATGCTTTGAGCCGTTCGGTGCTTTTTATGTTTTTCCTTGCATTAAAGAATTTGGAATGACAAGTGAAGAATTTGCGACAAGATTTTTGAAAGAAGAAAAAGTTGCGGTAGTTCCGGGTACGGCGTTTGGCGACTGCGGAGAAGGATTTTTGCGAATTTCTTACGCTTATTCTTTGGAAAATTTAAAAGTTGCGATAGGGCGTTTGGAAAAATTTGTCGAAAAATTACGCAAAGAATAATTTTTAATAAAAATTAAGCAATCGAAATAGCCCAATCGGGTATGTTTTTTGTTGCGATTTTCGGATTAAATTTATTTAGTTTGGAGTTGTTATGCGAAAACTTATCCCGATATATTTTATATTAATTTTGATGATTTTTGTAATTGCACAAAAGGTCAAGGCCGAAAACGTGCATTTTAATAATTTTGTTTATACGCTGAAATCAGGCGATATTTCTAACCGAAAAAACGTGGTGAAGAACGATTATTACAGACGTGATGAAAACAAAGATTATTGGACGAGTGCTATTCAGATTTCGTATTATCCCGAAATTTCCAATCCGCTAAAGTATGCGGCGGAAGTCGATAAGAAAATTGAGGGAAAAGAAAATTTGTTATTGTTGAAGTTTATTCAAAATAAAAAACAAAATGTTGCAATAATAAGTTATCTTGAAAATATTGTACAAAATGACAAAACTTATTTTATTTATAATCTTTGCAAGTACGAAAAACACCCGAAAAAAGGAGTTTTAGAGTTAAAATTTTCCAAAAAATATGTGTTTAATACAAAGGAAGAAATTACTCAAATCGGCAAAGAGGTCAAATCCATAAATAACGATTATATGGAGCAAATGATAATTTTACATATTCCTGCGATTGTTGAAAAAGAATTTTAATGCTTTATTTATGGCAAAATCTTTTTTTACGGGTTTTGTTAGTAATATGCAAATCTCGAAATATAATTCAAAAACAAATTTTGGCGGAATCCCGCTTGGTGTGGCAAAAGTTGTCGGTCGTGACGGAAAAGAAGCAAAGCTTTCTTTGTATAAACTTACCAAAAATGATGATAAGTTTTTAGAAAAACTCGGGCGTAATATTGAAACACGAAAACTGCAAGACGGTTTCACTGAAGATGAATATTCGTTGTGGAATGAAATAATTATTTCTGGAATTTCGGAGTGCAGGCTTCGTGGTCGTGGATTTTTGGTCGCAAAAGATAATGTTCCGTGCGGGGTGTTGGCTTATCTGCCGAGAATTACGACCACTACGGTTAAAGATGTTGCGACTTGGCCAGTCGATAAGAATAAAAAAGTTCCGTTTGCCGGGAAAGCTTTGTTTATGGAATTGTTTAAAGAGATTCTAAACGGTAACAGTCCGCAAATTTCACTTGTAGCTTTGAAAGAATCTGTGTATTCGCCCGCTGAACATTACAAAAGCATTGGCTTTCGTAAATCAAGTGAGGCAGGTTGGTATATCAATATGAAAATTGTGCGAAGTAAAATTCAAAAGAGTTTGAAAGAGCTTGAAGAACTCATTGATTTTACGCCAGCTCAAAATCTCACAGAAACGGATTTGACCAAAGAATTACGAATAAAAAAACGAAAAATATCAGATATTTTTAAAATAAAAAAGGACTAGAAGAAAAGGGGCTCTTCGCCCCTTTCCATTCTAAATGAACAAGAATCAGTATTTTTAACTGATAATTATAATTAACCCAAAATTTACGTCAAAATTTCATTTTTCAAAAGTTTTGTTACATTTTGTCATAGTCTTAATTTTGGTTTTCAAAATCCGTAAAATATTTGCAAAATAATGTTAAATAATAGCAAAAATGTTTATGTTTGAGCTTATATATTAATATGATTTCCACAAATAATAATATAAGCCCCACGTTTAAAGGCTATGATGCAAGACCCTTGAGAGGATTTTTGGTAACAAGTAATTACAAAGGTATCGCACGAGAATTAAGACAAGTCGGTGAAAAACACGGGTTTGACGTGTTTTTGCTACACTCGGGCGGAGTTTCCAAAAACGAATTTCCTAACGAGAACAATGTTTCAAAAATTTTTGCCCAGGATTATTGGTCGGTTGTAAATAATAAACTGACTTCTTTTTACAACGAAAAAAGAAGTCGATTGACAGGGGTGTTAAAGTACGTTTTCGGGTGGGAAAGTGAGCCTGTTCAACTGGCTGCTCGCAGTGTTCCTGAATTTCGTTCAACAGAAGATGAGTTTTTTAAGCTGGAACAAAAATTGACTGAGGCGGTAAAATCCCCGCTTGATAATCCTGCTGTTGACGGAATGATTATTCAAACCGAAAATCGTCTTGATGAAGTGAGTGCAAATTATAGAGCTCTTTCTGATTATTCTCATATCCCCGGTGGAAATTTCTTTGTTGCAAAAAATTCAAAAGGCAAAGAACAACTTTTGATAGGGGAAGATGAGTTGTCAAAATATGTTCCTGAGGACATTAAAAAGATGTTTGGCGTTGATAAAGTTTGTGTCATTCCGCAAGCCGACAATCATTTGGATTTGTTCTTGCGACCGTTAAAAAACGGTATTGTGTTGGTTGCAGATGAGGCTCAAACAAATAAAATTTTAAAAGCTTGTGTCGAAAAATTAGATGATTTGTTGATGGAAAAATCTCTTGATATAATTCATTTCTTCACTCCGAAATCGAAGAACAAAATGAGCGTATCGGAACTTTTCGGCGTGAAAAAGGCTCAGCAAAGTATAAAACAACTTTTAGCCGAAAATGAAAAGAATAATGAATTATACAAAATCCCTGATTTGGACGAGGTGGAAGACTGTTTGAAAAAATCAGGCTATACGCCCGTTCGAGTTCCTGCAAGCATAAATCGAATTGTTGACGGGGAAGAGTCTTCTTATCCGTTTTTCAAGGAGCAATATTTAAACTATTTGAATTCCTGTGTAACCCTTGATAATAACGGCGAAATTGTTTTTATTACAAACAAAGACAGTTTGGCAAAGGGTTTGGGGTTGACCGCTAAGCTTAAATCCGAACTCGGTTTGGATTTTGAAAATCTGTTTAGAGAAAGTGTGAAAGATTATATCAAGCCTGAGAATATTTATTTTTTGTCGGGAAAAAATAACGCTTTGGGTGATAAATTGCTTTTGGAACGTCAAGGCGGACTTCATTGTATTACAATGGAAATTCCCTAACGAGTGATTGTTTTTGATTTGTATTTTATTTTGATATTGGACACAAATTGCTAAGCCTAATGTAGGTCGGAATTGCTATTCCGACACAAAAAATAACGCTGTCGGCGTGGCAAGGAATGCGTCATTCTGAAAACTTAGAAAATTTTTGCGAATGTAATGAGCATTAAATTTTCT
>CAVKDD010000070.1:0-6704 GCA_963654845.1 Acutalibacteraceae bacterium
CCAATACCGTCATTACGGCGGAGTGACAAAGCAATCCAGTGTTAAATTTCAAGCCCTACATAATAAACTGCAACTGAGAAATCTTTGTATTAATTTCCTGCATCAAATCCTTATCATCGGTTTGTTTTGCGAATCCTTGTGCTTTTTTCAACAAGTTTGTTGCCTTGCCCAAGTTATTAAATTCCACCATAATATCCGCAGCAGCAAGGTAATTTTGTGCGGTTTTTTGCGGGGTTTCGGCATCAGAATAACTCTTTGCCGCCTTTGAATATGATTTCAATGCCTTTTCAGGTTCTTCAAATTTTACATAAGCCTTGCCGATATTTGAAGCCACATAGCCTTTCAAATTGTCATTAGAAGTTTCTTCCGCCAAATCATTAGCCACATCATAGTAATCAAACGCATCTTTTTCGTACATATCGGTATAAATATTACCGATTTTGGTAAGCGAGGCGGTTTGTGCCGGCAAATTTTCAGCCTCACCCGCATGCGAAACAGAACTGAAATAATGTTCAATAGCAGGCGAAATCTGATTTACTTCATCATAAATTTGAGCCATTGAATAATGGGCTTTTGATTTTACATTTTCATCCGTTGAAAGTTGGATAGACTGATGATAACTTTTCAAAGCCTGTGCCACATAATCGTGGTCATCATAAATCTTTCCGACCTCGTAATAAATTTTACCCGAAGTTTCGGTATCATCCATTTCAAGTGCTCGATTTAAGGCTTTTTCAAACAATTTTATTGCTTCTTCGGGTTTATTTGCATAAGTGCATTTTTTTGCCTGAACAAACAAAGTTTTTAACTGCTTATCCGTTGGAACTTTTGAATTAGAAACAGTCGAAACAGGTTGATTATCAAAGGTTGTACCTTGCGGAATCTCCTGAGTTTGAGCCTCTGCTTCTACGGGTTTGGTTTCTTCCTGAGCTTTGGTTTGGCTTGTCGAACCGTCAGGAAATTTTACCAAAAATCTTTCATTAATATCTTCTTCATTATATTGCAAGTCGATATTTTGCAAGAAAAGTGCATCGACCCATTTTTCAACAACCTGAGAATCTTTATTCAAAGTTTCGGAAATATAATTATCCAAAACAGAAGCGGCAGAATTTAGGGTATTTTTTATTAATTTTTTATCGGCATTATTTGTGCGAACCTGTTTTTCAACGACTTCCAAATACCCGTCAACGATTGAATTTAAGTCATCAGGTGTTCCGATAGCCTTTGCGGTATTTCTGAAATCTTTTAGAATTTGTGCAATATTAATTTGGTTATCAACAGTTTTAGCACCAAGTCCTTGCGGTTTGATGTCGGTCGTGCCAAGATTTGCCTGAGTGTTTGCAGGTTTGGCGTAATTTATATTAACATTTGAGTAAGCATTTTGTGACGGTAATGCGAAATTTTGTTCGGACGGTCTTGTGTAAGTCGGTTTTTGTAGCTCGACATTTTGCAGCCCTTTACTCCGACTGTTTTGGTCGGAAGCCTGCTCTTTTTGGGCTTGCCCCGTTGCGGAAGATTTTTCGTCATCTTCACGTTTCCTGACCGCATTTCGCTTGTCAGGTTGCACATAAGGTCTTTGATATATATTGTTTAAACTAAGCCCCATGCCTGTTTTTTACACCTTTTAACTGCATCTTACCACTATATTTTTAACATAATTTCCACAAAAATAGGTCATACTTTTGTAGGATTTCTGCCATGATTTATTTAAGTTTTTAGAAAGAAAAGTCAAGCAGCATGCTCAAAAATTTGGCATAAATTTTTCTTACGAAATGTAAAAAATTTGACAAAACCTCATGACAAACCGATGTGATTATTCTATCATTTTTATATAATTTGGAGGAAAAATGTTGAACGAAATGATAGGTAATCAATCTGATTTTGACGTAACTTCTAAAAGCACCCTAAGCGGCGACAGTGATACATTTACATCACGTTCTTATGCCGCATTACTTGCAAAAAACGGGGTTCCGGCATCACACAAAAGAATTGCCGACAACTACCTTATCATTAAAAAAGTTTTCAAATTTCAAGCCTGCATGAGCAGAATTACCAACGTTGAAAGAGCGTTACTTGAAAAATACGACTTCAACACTTTGGAATACACAACAATGAAGCAAATGTACGATGAATTAGGTTTGCTACAAAAGTGGTCGTCTTCTAATGAAGAAGAATTGAAAAATACTGCCGATACAATTTTGGAAATCCGAGTAAAAGAATTGAAATTCTTGGAAGCAAGCAGATATGCAACAATTTCCAACGAAATCTATAACGGCTACAAAGCACTTGAACAGTATTTGAAAGAAATCAGCAAATTTCAAACAGTTCAAGGCTTGAGAACACTTAGTTTTTAATTAATAAACATACATACAACAACACAAAAAAAAGGAATAAGTTAATCTTATTCCTTTTCTTGTTGATAACCGAAATTCTTTAATATATTTTGCTTTTTACGCCAATCTTTTTCGACTTTGACCTGAAGTTCCAAATAAACTTTTTTCTCGGTAATTTTTTCAAGTTCCAGCCTTGCTTCCGTACCGATTTTTTTAAGCAAACTTCCGCCCTTGCCGATTAAAATACCTTTTTGACTTTTATGTTCACAATAAATATTGGCATAAATTTTATCAATATCTTCTTTTTCCTGATACTTTTCAACCTTAACAGCAACCGAATGCGGAATTTCCTCAGAAGTATTCAACAAAATCTTTTCTCTGATAATTTCTTCCGTAACATCTCGCATTGTTTCTTCCGTCACGATATCTTCAGGATAAAGCGGTTCGCCTTCAGGAAGTTTTTTATAAATATTTTTTATTAATGTATCAATATTTCTACCTGTTTTGGCGGAAATCCTCACGATTGGTAAATTTTTCTCAAACAAAGTTTTGTAAGAAAGCAGATTTTGTTCAATTTTTTCTGTTTTTTTAACCTTGTCAACCTTGTTCATAACAATAATTACAGGGATTTCGGTTTGCAAAATATTTTTAACAATCCAACCGTCACCTTTACCAGCAGGCTCGGAACCGTCAACCAAAAACAATATCACATCCGCATCGGGAACTGCAACTTTTGCCTCATCCAGCAAAAATTCACCCAACTTATTCAACGGTTTGTGAACACCCGGAGTATCGACAAAAACGATTTGCCCCTCAGGATTGGTGAGGATTCCTTTTATTCTTTTTCTTGTTGTTTGAGCCTTATCGGTTGCTATGACTATCTTTTGACCTAATATTTGGTTCAAAAGCGTTGATTTACCGACATTTGGGCGTCCGATTATTGCAACAAATCCACTTTTCATACACATATTGTAACATAAATTTTATATAGTAGCAAAAAAAAATACTCTAGAGTATTATATATAATAGATGTGTGTAGTTGTTAAAATAACAGGAAACTATGAAGAATAAGAAAAATATTATAATTGCTGCGACATTGGCAATTTTAGGCTTTAGTGTAAATTCTGCGTTCGCAGATACTAACAATTTAATTCAAATGGACATTAAAAGATCATCCGTAACCGATACGGTCGATGTAACCTTTTACACGACTGCGGATTCGGGAAATTCTGTAGTTACGAGAAAATCAAGCAACCGCTACGTTGTACTTTTGCCAAACACAATGAGTTCCTCTTCCGCAACTCCGAATTTTGGCGGTGTCCGAGATTTAATCACAGATGTTGACGTAAAACACGTCAATGACGGCATGGGCGGATATACAAAAGTTACCTTCGGAACGACAAAACCTATTAACATCAAAACACACATGGCAAAAACCGCTCCACTATCTCAAGAACAAAAAGAGGCAAGAGCTCTTGTTGCAAAGAATAACGCAATCGCTTCAAAACCTGCAGAAACAAAACCGACAGCAAACAATGTTGTCGCAAAAGCAACTGCAACACCAGCAGCGAAACCTGCCGCAAAACCTGCACAAGCTCAACACCCTACAACTCCTGTCAAAGTAGCTAATTCTATTCCGGGTCTGAAACTTATAACTTTTGAACCACCGAAAAAAGTGGCAAACACAAACACTAACACATCTAAAAAAGAGCAACCGAAGGTTACCCCTAAAACACAAACGACCGCTTCTGTTACCCCGAAACAAACAACCAATGAAAGCACTTATGTGCCAAAAGTAAAAGTTGACAGCAACGGCAAACGTGTAATTGACCTTGAACCAAGAGTAAATCATTCAATTACGCCTGAAACCGCACCTGCTCAAACCACAGTACCTGAACAGATTGCTGATATTCAACCTTCAACACCGATTGTTGACAATTCTGTGAACAATGTTGAGCAAACGGCAGAACCTACACCTGTTGAAGATAACAACTCAAGCTTCCCTTATTGGATTTTATATGCAGGCGGAGCAGTTGTACTTCTTTGCGTAATATATCTGATTCGTGATGCAGTGAAACATTCGGCAGACAAGAGCAAATCGAGATTGGATTCTTTCTACGACATTTCCGCAAAAAATCAGGCAAAAAGACGCAAAAAAGAATATTACGATATTATCAACAACGAAGAATATTCTTGGCAGGAAAAATACAAATTATACAATGAAAAAGGCAATGCAAACGTACCTGAAAAACATGTTGCCGCAATGTCTTATGTAACAGACATTTCAGGACTTAAAAAAGCCGAAAACCAACCAAAAGATATTCAAATAACAGAACCAAAAATTGCTGAATCTCACGAACAGGTTGTTAACGAAAAAATGAAAGCAAAAATGCTTGAACTTGAAAAATCTTACAACAGACCTGCTATTGAAAAATCCGCAGAAGTTTCTGAGGTTCAATCAGAAGATAATGTAATTATGAAGAACTTTAGCGAAATCAAGCTAAAATCCTTCTCAAAACCTATGTCCTTAAAGGAAACTAACAGAACATTGATTAGCAACGAAGAAAAACCTTCAAGAAATACCTCTTACAAAGAAGGTAAATTCATCAAGCTTAAAAATTCCGCTAAAACCCTTCACGCACAAAAGGATTTGGGAACGAACGATTTAATCAATGCGGGCAACAAATATCTTCAAGATATCAACGCTTTGAGTAATAACAACCAAAAAGCGGACTATGTTTTGTCTTCGGTTGATGAATATTTGTCAATTTTGGATACTGAAACTCCAAATCTTCAACCAATGCCAACAGCAAAAGTTAAAACACCAAC
Organism: Acutalibacteraceae bacterium; assembly: GCA_963654845.1. Classification (GTDB taxonomy): domain Bacteria; phylum Cyanobacteriota; class Vampirovibrionia; order Gastranaerophilales; family Gastranaerophilaceae; genus Zag111. The sequence continues at coordinate 5,163 of CAVKDD010000070.1, forward strand.
CTCAGTTGCGATGAAACGTTCAGGGGTTTCTAATCCGATAGCTTCAAAAGCTCCGAAAGTTGCACAACTTGAAAAACATCAAGAACACGACTTAGCGGTGAAATCAGGCTATAGCATCGACCCTGAAAGAGGTTTTTACGTTGTAAATATGGACGGCGTTTCGGCTATTGTCGGCAAAGCAAAAGATAACATCTTTATCCTGAAAAAATTTGACCACGTTGTGAACGGAACAATCCAAGTTCGCCGTGATGACGGGAATATTTATATCGTCAGACTTGGCAAATTCAAATGCTTAGTCAATGTCGAACAAGATAAAATGGGAACACTCATAGAAATTTAATCTTAAAAAATGAGAAAATTGAGCATAATAATACTGTGCTGCTTAATGCTTATATTTTTAGGCGTTTTCGGCAAGAAAAATAACAACGGAAAAGTAACAATTCAGTTCGCCTCTTGGGGTTCTGAATCCGAAATCCGAATACTAAAACCCGTTTTGTCTGATTTTGAAAAAGAAAATCCGAATATAAAAATTGATTTTTTGCATATTCCGCAAAATTATTTTCAAAAAATTCATCTTCTGTTTGCTTCTAACATGGCACCCGATGTTATTTTTATAAACAATCAAGCCTTGCCTGTTTACGCAAACGCAGGAGTATTAGAGGATTTGAGCGATTATAAAGAGTTTAATTTGACGGATTTTTATGATAAATCAATCAAGGCATTAAGTTACAAAAACAAAATTTACGCAATTCCTCGAGATATTTCAACCCTTGTAATTTTTTATAACAAAGATATTTTTGACAAATACGGAGTTCCAACCCCGCAAAACAGTTGGACTTACGAGGAATTTTTAACAACAGCACAAAAATTAACACATTTACCCGAAATTTTTGGAATCTCCTTTGAAGAAGACCCGCTATTTTACTTGCCGTATCTTATGAGTTTTGGCGAAACAAATATTCCTGATTTTAACAACCCTAAAACCCAAACAGGGCTGAAAAAATATGCGGATTTACGCAACAAATACCACGTTGCACCATACAAAACGGAAGCAGCAAGTGCAAGTATGGCTCAAATGTTTTTGCAAGGTCGTTTGGCTATGCACCTGTCAGGGCGTTGGCTTGTGCCAAAATATCGCCAAGATGCCGAATTTAACTGGGATATCGTAAGCTTTCCGTCAGGAACTGCGGGAAGTATTACACCACTTGATGCTTCGGGGTGGGCTATTGCAAAATCTTCAAAACACAAAGCACAAGCCGCTAAATTGATTAAATATTTGTCCTCAAAAAATTCAATCGAACACCTGACCCAAAGCGGTTTGATTGTTCCCGCACGAATTGATGTTGCTAATTCAAAAGTATTTTTAGATAATAACGCTCCACACAATGCAAAAGTTTTTCTAAACGCCATTGAAACTTCTGTTCCGACACCTGTCAGCGTGGATTACAAAGAAAAAACGGATAAACTTAAACAACAAACCGAAGGCTTATTTAATAAAAAAAAAAAAAAAACGACTGTGAAAGTCGTTGGAAAATCAATAGG
>CAVKDD010000071.1:0-6632 GCA_963654845.1 Acutalibacteraceae bacterium
TTTTATTTTGATTATTAAAGAGATTCTGAATCAAGTTCAGAATGACTTTTTGGTGGGCTTACCAAATGATACGTCATTCTGAAAATACATTGTAGGGTGTGGAAAAGCGGAGCGGTTCCCACCATTCTTCTGTATAACAATCACCCGCAAAGGTCACCCTGAACTGACTATTTGGTTAACTTACCAAGTTGGTTCGTCATCAATCCTCAAACGATAAAATCGGAAGGTCATTATCCTGTGCGTATTTTCTCAAGTAATCAGGAATTTTCTCGGGCGTTTTGTCCCAGCAGAAAATACCCGTAATCGCAGGATTACTTACCAAAATTTCGTTATAATTTCTTCCCATAGACCGCTTTTTTATGTCCATTTTATCAAAAATGGTGCGGTAGGCTTTCGCTACCTGCGGGAATTTTTCGTCCAATTCCTCAATAGAACGATTTTCGATTTTGTTATACAACTTGATATATTCATCATCGGACAAGTTTAATTCAGATTTCAGTTGTTCGGCAAAATACGTTCTATATTTATTGTTATCAAACAAATATTTGTCTATCAATTCGGATTTATTCTTCTTCAATCCTGAGCCGAAATCACGATAATATCCGGCATGGATATTTGAATCAGGAACTTTCAAGACAAAGCCCTGTTTTCTGAACACTCGCCAATTCTTTTTGAAATAATTTATATAAGAAGAGGACAACAACGCATCCGAACTCAACAAGCCCAACACTGACATCATTGATGCAGAATCCTCAGAATCTAAAGCGTGTACCAACAAATTCAAATCGTCAACCTTTTGAGCATTTTTAAACCCGACTTCTTTTAAATCAATTCCCTGTTTCAAATGTATAACGGTGTTTTTTATCCCGTCAGCATCAAGTTCAGAAACATAGTTTGAAATTTTATTAATTTCGCCGACTTTCGGAAGGTTTGTTTGCGGCAAATGGATTGCGTTTTTCTGAATTTCTTTCACATACGGTGTAATTTCTTGGCATTCTTTACTCAAGTCATTACAATGTGCGACATACATTGCTTCCTTCTTTTTGACAGATTTCAAATCGGCTTCGGTCAATATTGTAGCAAGTTTGAAAGTATCGTTTTCTCTAAAATTGAAGGCTAATTTTTTACGCAACTTTTCAACCTCGTCATCAGTATTTTTCAAATTGGCAAGCCAAGTGTGTTCGCTTATGATTTGATAAATTTTCAATCTGTCATTTTCGGACAAATCTAACTTTTTCAACAAATAATACGCATCAAAAGCAGAATTTTGAGGGTGATATTTATCCACTACACCTTCGGATTTGTCGATATCATGCAATAGTGCGGCAAGTCGGATTTGTTGTTGTGATTTTTCGGGCAAGTTTTGATAATCTTTCGACTTGAACAGATTTTGCAAAACCTTTATTGTGTGAATATCTAATGTGAAATCGTGAGTTTGATTTTGCAATTTTCCGACCGTTGTCAAAATTTCAGGGAAAGTGTTGAAGATTTCCGTCAAATCTTTTGAGGCTTCGGGTGCATTTTTAATTGTCACCTCATTATTTTCCACAAAATCTTTAACCAAAGGTTCGCAATCTTTTATTTTTTCAAGAATTTTACCGTCATATTTTGACAAATCTTTCACTTCCGAATTTTGAAGATTAGGGAAACCGTTTAGTGTTAATTTTCCGTAATCATTTTTCAATTCAACCCCGTAAAAATCCAAAACTTTGCCACGTTCAACCGCCGACAAATCTTTTGTTTCAAACCAAATATCTTTTTTGAAATCTTCAAGCGAATAATCAAGTTTCAATCTTTTCACATTATTTTCAAAATCGATTTGCATAAATTCGCTGCTTGGCTCACTGATTTTGTCGAGCATTGAATTAAATTCCGCAATTTTCGTTTTTGGAAGCGGTTTAACATCAATACCCATTGATTTGGAAAGCTTCGCCATTAGTGCTTTGTATTCGGTGTTATCTCTCGGTAGGAAGTTCACCTTCAAATCACCTACCGTACAGTTGGTAAGTTGAGATTTTTGTCTGATAAGTTTTCTCATCAATTCTCGTTTTTGAACCAACGGCAATTCATCTAGCGAATCAACATTTTCATATTCTTTGAAGGCGGAAGACAAACCCGTATTCCAAGCCATATTGTCAACTTCCGCCAATTTTGCTTTTAGTTTATCTTCGTCATATCGGTTGACCTTTCCGATTTTCACAAACAAATTTTTAACGAGTTCATATTGTTCTTTATTTTCAGGGGAATAATCAGCCTTTAATTGTTTCAAACGCTTCAAAGCGGCAGGCAATTTTGAATCTCCACTCAACAAAACAGGGGCTTGAGTTGCAATTACGTCAATATAATCTCTTCCGTCTTTGTTTAATTTTGCGGCTAAACCTTCCAAAACATCAAAATTGTTGTAAAGCGAACCTTCTTCACGATTTCGCCAATTATCGTCAATAAGGTCCTGCACAGCCCAATGATACGAGGAAGACCTATCGTAATAAGAATTACTTGTAACACGTTTATCAATTTGAGAATACAAAAGTTCAGGGATATCAAAACATTTCGGATTTGCGTTTGGAGTAATTTTATATAATTCTTGCAATGTCATTGTGTGGTCATTGTCGTGAAAATTTTTTCGCCAAGAGTCCTCACAATGACTTACTTTGCGGGGATAATATATCAACTGCCCCTTTTTGAAAGAATTTACCATTGGCATATTGATTATACTACCACCTGGCAAACATTTTTGCATAGGTTCAATAGAACTTCTATAACCTTCTATAATATAAATAGGTAAATCAGGAGTTATCTCAAAGTTTTTCTGCAAAAAATTGCACATTTTAGGTTTGTTATTGACCATACACTCGGCAAAAAAGTAACGGAAATCGTCACATTTAAGACCATGATTTTTAAGTCTCAGTAACATTTTTTGATATAATTTTGCATCTTCAGAATTTTCATCTACATTTTTATAGTTTTTGAAAAGATTTACCAACGCATCGTTATACCAGTACAAATCCTCAATATCACGTTTATTAATATTTTCAAACGACATCGTTTTTGCGAGAGAAACCAGCAAAAATCTGTTATAAAGTTCGTTATTTTTCGTGTCGGTGTGATAAATTATCTTTTCAGCAAGAGTTGTACCGTCAATATTTTTGCTATAGTCCAAATACTTAGAATTTAGCAACTCGTCAAGACGTTGCATATTTGCGGGAGTGCTTTCTTTTCCCAACAATTTATAAACTTCTGACGTTGCGTTATAGTGCCATTTTTTAACCTGTCTTGGGGATAAAATTTGCACCTTGCCGTCATTATTTGTCATTTGAGTTGATTTTTTGTTTGACGAAAACAAGCCGAAAAAGCCCGTAAAATTTGGTGAATAAATCGACACTTGAGGCGTTGTTGGCAAACTGTCAAAAGTCGCCGCCATTTGAGGCGTTTCAACATGTTGATTTTGCTTTTTATTATTAATATTCGGATTATATTTTGGGAGAGAATTATAAGTTATTTTCATTGTTTATATAAAATCCCGTAAAAATAAATTTTGCTAAAATTTTTCCAAATATTAATTAAAAACCAATATCGGCAAGTCATTATCCTGAGCATATTTTCTCAAGTATGACGGAAGGTTTTGCGGTTGCTGATTGTAACAGAACACGGCTTGAATTCTAGGTCTTGTTACCAAAATTTCGTTATATCGTCTTCCGTATGAACTTTTTGCAACTTCCATATCTTTGAAGATTTTTCTATATGCTTTTGCAACTTTCGGGTACTTCACATCTAATTCTGAAATTGATTTATCTTCGATTTTTTCATACAAACTGATGTATTTTGAATCAGACAGATGAAGTTCTTTCTTAACCAAATTAGGGATATATTCTCTTGTCGGGTTGCTTTTCCACAAGTAATTATCAAACAAGGTTGCCTGAGTTTTGTTGTACCCCGAACCGAAATCACGATAGTAAGCGGCTTGAATATCTTGAGCAGGAACACCTAAGACAAAACCTTGCGGTCTAAACACTTTCCAGTTACCTTTTCCATAGTTGATATATGAGGTTGAAAGTAAGGCTTTAGAATTTAACGTTCCTAATGCTTGGAACATTGAAGCATCATTTTTCGTACTCAAACCGTGTACTAAAATATTCAAATCATTAAGTGAAAGATTTTCATCAAATCCGACTTTTTTCAAATCTATGCCGTGACGTAATTCAATTACGCTGTTTTTAATTCCGTCCGTAAAAATTCTGTGAACATAAGGCGAATTGTGATTCAATTTATGAGCCTTCGGAATTTCTGTTTGCGGAAGGTTGATAGCATTTCTTTGAAGTTGGAAAATCAAAGGTTCAATCTTTTTCCTTGCGGAAGTCAAATCTTTTCCAAATCTTTTATAAAATACGTCGTATTTTTTAACACCTTTCAAATCGGCTTTTGTCAAAATAGAAATCATTTTGAACGCATTATTTTGACGTAATTCGTACGCTAACTCTTTTGCCATTGCGTTTTGTCTTGACCCTGAAGTGTTATATTTAGACAACCAAGCGTGATTTTTGATTATGTGGTAAATTTTTAATTTGTCTTTTTCTTCCAAATCTAACTTATTCAACAAATAATACATATCAAAACCTGATTTTTCAGGGTGATGCGGGTCAACCGTATTTGAAGTTTTGTTTATATCGTGGAAAAGTGCAGCCAGTTGAAGTTGTTTTTGACTTTCAACAGACAAAGTTTTATATTCAGGGTCTTTGAACACTGATTGCAAAACCTTCAACAAATGAACATCTAAGGTGTAATCGTGCGTATGGTGTTGAGGTTTACCGATTGTTGTCAAAAATTCAGGAAATGCCTTTGTTAAATCAGTAATTTCTTGGGATAATTTTGGAGCTCCCGCAATATTTACATGGTTATTTTGTGTAAATTTTTCAACAAGCGGAGTAACTTTTTTGATTGCGTTTTGAACATCATGTCCTGCGGTTTTGCTTGAATGACCTGCATTTCCCAAATTCGGAAAACCGTTCATTTCAAAGACACCGTTTTTCATCTTCAATTCAAAACCAAAGCCGTCCAACGCTTTTATTCTTTCACTATAAGACAGGTTTTTAATTTGACTCCAAACATCTTTTTGAAAATCTTTTATTGAATAATTCAATGTCAATTTCGGCGGATTTTTATCAAAATCCAACTTCATAAACTCACTATGCGGATTTTGCATATCTTTTATAACATCCCAAAATCTGCCTTCAACAGCTTTTGGCAAGCGTTTAACATTTACACCTAAAGAATGCGAAAGTTTACCCAAAGTTTGGCAATATGCATCATCGCTTGTCGGTAGAATTTTACTGTTCAAATATTTTGTAAAACGTGCATCTCGGATTTCTGACTTATATTTTGTCAAAAGTCCCATCAAATCACGTTTTTGTGTCAAACTCAACTGGTCAAAGGAAGAAACGTTTTTATATTTCACAAAACTTTTGAAAACAGGAATAAGGTCTTTGTAACCGTTCAAACTTCCCGCATCACTTCTGATTTTCCAAAACAGTTTCAAACTCGGAAAATCAATATTACCCGACTTATCGGTTGCAAGTTTCAACGCAACTTTTAATGAGCCTTGATCGGAATTTTTGGTATGATAAAGAATTTCACCGAGAGATTTAAGTTTGTGACCGTCCAGTTCACCTTTTGTCAACACAATATTGAATAAAAGCGGTAATCTCACATGCGGTTTATAAGATTGAATTTTCTTTAATGCCGCAATCTTTTTATCATCCGCAACGCCGTTTGAATCTTTACACATATTCAAAAGTTTTGGTAAATCTTCTTCAATTTGATGATGAGAATTTTTCCTCAAGTGCATGCCCAAATCCAAAAGTCGCTTAGAAAACGAACTGTCAGATTTTTGTGCAACCTTCAAAATTTCAAGAAGATGACTTCTTACTTTTGCTTTTACCAAACTTTCAACACCCTGAATCATATTCGTATCAGGATTTCCCAAAGGGTCTTTTGCATTTGCAAGAACTTTTGCAACATTAATTCTTTCAGGTTTAGAAATATTTGTTATAATATTTTTCGATTTTTTCAGAAGATTTTTATCTAAATGTTCATTTGTATTGATTGCGGATTTTATCAAATAAGAAATTTCACCGAGCAAATCCTCAGCCTGCAAACCTCTGACCGCATCAACTCTATCTTGCAAAAATTCACCTTTTGAATTTTTCACAACAGCCAAAGTTTTGTCAAAAATATTGTATTTATCATCAGCCCCGCAAACCTTGATAATATCACGGCGTAAATTGTAAAAAGTTTTTAAATTATTCCACGAAATCTCACCGTTTTTATTTTTCACATAATCTAAACAGTAATTTAAAATTGAAGAATCTTTTGAATTCGGATATTTTTTGAAAAAGTCTTGAAAATTTTTGAAAGTACCTTTTTCAACCGTTCCGTCTTTTCGTTTAAATCTCTTCAAATATTTTAAATATTCGGAATTATCGCTAACTTTGAGAGTTAAAATACTTTTCAAAAAGTCTAAATTATCATCAATGTGACGTTTTTTCACATCCTTTGCCGCTTCCAGCAAAGTCGTTGCCTCATCAAGAGTAAACTTACCTTTATCTTGTCCTTTTTTAGACCCGAAAAGAGATTTT
>CAVKDD010000072.1:0-6616 GCA_963654845.1 Acutalibacteraceae bacterium
GTTTTCAACTTTAATATATACAAATTTAAGCATTTTTAAAGTTTAATATTATTAGTTTTACAAACGAAACCTTTGGGTTTCGCAAGCAAAAGGGAGAAAATAATGGAAACATTAGAAAAAAAGAAATACTCCACTACGGAGTTTGTTGGCGGAAAATGGCAACAAGAAATTAACGTAAGAGACTTTATTCAAAAGAACTATACTCCTTATGACGGAGATTCAAGCTTTTTGGCAGGTCCTACAGAAGCTACAACAAAATTGTGGAAAGAATGTTGTGACTTATTCAAAAAAGAAAGAGAAAACGGCGGTGTTTTGGATATGGATACAAAAGTTGTATCTACTATCACATCACACGGTGCAGGATATATTGATAAAGATTTGGAAACAATCGTAGGTGTTCAAACAGATGCACCTTTGAAAAGATCTATGCAACCTTTCGGTGGTATCAGAATGGCTGAAGGTGCTTGCTCATCTTACGGTTACACTGTTGACCCTGAAGTTTCAGAAATCTTCACAAAATACAGAAAAACTCACAACCAAGGCGTTTTCGATGCTTACACTCCTGAAATGAGAAAAGCACGTCACGCAGCAATTTTGACAGGTCTTCCTGATGCGTACGGCAGAGGTCGTATCATCGGTGATTACAGACGTATTGCTTTGTACGGTATCGACAGACTTATTCAAGATAAAAAAGAACAACACGCTTCTATTGACGGCGAAATGACTGCCGAAAAAATCCAATTAAAAGAAGAATTAGCTGAACAAGTTAGAGCGCTTCAAGAAATGGCTGAACTTGGCAGAATCTACGGTTTTGATATTACAAAACCAGCAAGAAACGCTAAAGAAGCTATCCAATGGTTATACTTCGGTTACTTGGCAGCCGTTAAAGAACAAAACGGTGCGGCAATGAGTATCGGTAGAACTTCAACATTCTTGGATATCTATATCGAAAGAGATTTGAAAGACGGTATCATCACTGAAACAGAAGCTCAAGAAATGATTGACCACTTCATCATGAAATTGAGATTGGTTAAATTCGCAAGAACTCCTGAATATAATTCATTATTCTCAGGCGACCCTACTTGGGTAACCGAATCAATCGGTGGTGTTGGTATTGACGGAAGACACATGGTTACTAAAAACTCATTCCGTTACTTGCACACTCTTAAAAACTTGGGAACTGCTCCTGAACCTAACATGACAGTTCTTTGGTCAACCAGATTGCCTCACAACTTCAAACAATTTGCGGCACACATTTCAATCACAACTTCATCAATCCAATACGAAAACGATGATTTGATGAGAGTAACTCACGGTGATGATTACGCTATCGCATGTTGCGTATCTTCAATGGTAGTTGGTAAAGAAATGCAATTCTTCGGTGCTCGTGCAAACTTGGCAAAATGTTTGCTATACGCAATCAACGGCGGTATTGACGAAAGATTGAAAGAACAAATCGGTCCTAAATACAGACCTGTAACTTCTGAATATCTTGACTTTGACGATGTTATGAGCAAATACGAAGATATGATGGAATGGTTAGCAGGCTTGTATGTTAATACCTTGAACGTAATTCACTATATGCACGACAAATATTGCTACGAAAGAGCTCAAATGGCGTTGCACGATAGAGATGTAAAAAGATACTTCGCAACAGGTATTGCAGGACTTTCAGTTGTTGCCGATTCACTTTCTGCTATTAAATATGCAAAAGTTAAGGCTATCAGAGATGAAGACGGTCTTGTTGTTGATTACGAAGTTGAAGGCGATTATCCGAAATACGGTAACAACGATGACAGAGTTGACCAGTTGGCAGTTGACGTGGTTAAGAAATTCATGAACATGATTAGAAAACACCACACTTACAGAAACTCAATCCCAACAATGTCAATTTTGACAATCACTTCAAACGTTGTTTACGGTAAGAAAACAGGAAACACTCCTGACGGAAGAAAAGCCGGTATTCCGCTAGCACCTGGTGCTAACCCAATGCACGGACGTGATTCAAACGGTGCTGTAGCTTCTTTGGCTTCAGTAGCAAAACTTCCGTTCCACGATGCACAAGACGGTATTTCAAATACTTTCTCAATTATTCCTAACGCATTAGGAAAAGACGAAGTATTTATGGGCGACTTGGCAATCGATTTGGATTGCGGTTGCTGCGAAGACACTGTTGAGTAATCACAAATTATAATGAAAGGATAATTAATTATGACAACAATGCAAGAAGAAAACTTAATAAACTTGTTAGACGGATATGTTGAAAAAGGCGGACACCACTTGAACGTAAACGTATTCAACAGAGAAACATTGCTTGATGCTCAAGCACACCCTGAAAAATACCCTCAATTAACAGTGAGAGTATCAGGATATGCGGTAAACTTCATCAAGTTGACAAAAGAACAACAAGACGATGTAATCTCAAGAACCTTCCATTCATCAATCAGCGGTAAGAACTAATTTCTTCGCAAATGATGAAATTATAGAACGCAAGAAGGGCACGAAAAGTTTAATTAAACTTTTCGTGCCTCTTATTATTATTTTTTATTTCTGTTTTCTCGAACAATTCGCATTTTTTCAGCAATTATTTTTGCATCATCACTCTGTAAATACTCATAAGCCTGTGCTTCGGGAGCATACTTAAATCGTTCGGAATCAGGAATTTCAGGTTTTTCTTTTTGTAATTTTGGTACTTTTTTATTTTTTACTTTGGGAAATTTTGTCATTTTGTCTAATTTATCAATTTTTACCATAATTATTCCTTTCTTGCTTGTACGCTTTTTAGTTCTTTACCGATTAAAGTTGCATCTTCGGGATTTATTGATTTTACAACAATCGGAGCAGAACCGTTATTATCAAAAACAATTACCTGTTTTAAACCCTTTTGTGGATTTTTGAAAACATCCACAACTCTATCAATAAAATCACTGTCCTCTATTGATGCGGGGTCAACTGTTCTGCCTGTTGCCGCTGCTCGTGAGTTTGCCCTTTGAATAGAATTTTGAGGGGTGACATTAGTGTGTATCAATTCTATATCTTTGTAACCTTGTTTTTGGGCTCGAGCGATAATTTCGTCAACGTAATCTATCCAACCTGTTGTTTGGACAACTGTGTTAACACCCTTTGAAAAGGCTTCTTCAATATGTTCATCATTGATTTTTACGGACACATTATGAACATAACCCGCACCATGTTCTTTATACCCCGGCAAAAACGGTTTTACCTCATCAGCATCAGGCATATAACAAGTTTTGTCCAAACCTAATTGGCGTGCTATCGTACTTTTGCCACCACCTGCACGACCTGTAATTATATACAATTTTCTGTCTTTTGGAACTCCTTGCATTTTAACCCATTCAATATCATCAAGCTGTGTAAGAACTTCAGTTGACAAATCATCAGCCTTTAATGCACCTTTACTTGTTGCATTTACAAACCTGTTTTCAATAATTTCAGGAGTATCAAATTTTGAAAGTTTCAAGCCTAATACACCATGAATACTTTTAATATCATCATGCCTGATTCCATATTGGTCAACAATCGATTTTTGATTAGCGGTTAATCCTTCATAAAAATCAGTTCTTGTACCTGAAAGATGAGCATTAGTCGCTTCACCTTTTGCCGCCTGTATAGATTTATCACTTGGAACTATCGGTTCGGGACGTTGTGAAGCGGATTGTTCTTTTACTATTGTTTGAGCCTTATCTTTAAGTTTTTGGTTTGCGTGAATATCTGTTTCCAAGCCCACATACGGTTTCTTCACTTTTTCAGTTGAGGCAGAAAGCTGTTCACTTGTCGCTGGGGTAGCAGTTGTTTTCTTTGTTTTACTGCTGAAATTTCTTGCAATTTTGGTCTTTGCAGTTTTCAAAACTCCGCTTGTTACCGTAGAACCAACACCGCTCATCGTTGCATTTGTCAGAACACCTGTCGCCGTCACTTGTCCTGTTTCTGCATATTCCTGAGCCGCACCGACTCCCGTATCGCCCGCAACATTTATCGCTCCACGACCGACTTTTGCCGCCGTTGTTGTTCCTTTGACCGCTGTTGCGGCTATTTTACCGACAGCACCGCCTGCTGCAACAGAAATTCCGTCCCAAGCGGCACCCTTCCAAATCTTTTTGTGATTCGTACCTTTTCTCAGTCCGCCACCACCTGTCCATTTGTATCTGTCAGAATATTCGACACCTGCAGATACCAAAGTTGTCGCACCTGCAGCAACTCCTAATGCAACAAGCCCGGTTCCGCCCGTTGCAACACCAACGGCAACACCTGCAGTCACTTTTGCAGAAGTTTTTACGACTTCGGCACCTTCTTGCTGAGATTTGTTGTACTCATTAACCCTTGCTCTAATATCAGGGTATTTTGAACCGTAAGCCTTTTTAAAATTTGCCGCATTCGGTTTTTTATTGTACGCATTAATCGCATTTTGGTTATAATCAACCCCATAAATCTGTTTAAATTTTGCCTTAAAATTAGCATCACCTTTTTGAGCAGCCTGTGCCAACTGATTCAGCCTGTCCTGCTCGCCTGCCAACTCTTTTCTGATAACAGAAGCCCTGTTTTTAGACCCCCACAAAACACTCACTCCGTCAGCAACATCGCCAGCCCAACCGTCTTCTTCTAGTTGTTTTTGAAAAGCTGCTTTTGCCGAGGTTAAATTCTTTTTCATACTGCCTAAAGTCGTTTGAGAAGCACTTTTTGGCTTTGCTCCGCCTGTTTTTACCGTTTGCTTAGCATAAGACAACTTCAACAAGGTTCCGTCATGTGCCAAAACCTGAGTTTGCCCGTTTTTATCTTTTACGACTGTTCGCCCGTTTGTCGCCTGCCCGATAACGGTGTATTCTACGCCTTTTTTGTCCTTGACCTTGCTCCCCGCACCGTTATTATTTATTAATCCATAAGCGGAGTAGTTGTTTGTTTGTTTGTTTGTTTGTTTGTTTGTTTGTTTAGTCATTATAGAATTTGGCTTGGTTGCATTACTTTGACCTGCTTTTTGAGCCTGCCCGTTTACCTTCCTATAATTTTGAACATTCTGACCTTGCGAAACATCGTAGTTTTTAGACATGAGTAATCCTTTGTACCATATATACATCTCTCAATGTCGGAAATTTTGTCTGAAACTTTAATAATTTGTCATATTTGTTAAGAAGGTGTTACAAAAATCTAAAAAGCAATATCTTTAGGTATTTTCCAATTATTATTCATAATTTTTCTTGCACAATAATATCCTGCATTTGTACCATTTGCCGAAATTGAACAGTTTTTATCAATCTCTTCTAAACTTACATCATTTCCCGCAGGAAGTAAATTTCCTTCCATCCAAATCAAAACATAAATATCTTTACCAACAATATTTGGCGGATTATCACCGTTTGCGTCAATAAAAATTACAAAAGAATTTGTTTTCTCAGCCTTTATCCCAAAGATATTGTTCATATTACCAACACTGTAAACATCAAAATTTAAGTTTGACCCGTTTGTCAAACGAATAGTCACAATATCACGTCCTACACCAACATTTGGATTATCTTCATATACTTTATTACCTATTAAATTTTTAGTTCCGCCTTTTGCCCAACAACCCGCCGTATTATAACAAACAGACACAGTTTTCATATTAGGTTCCATATAAGTTTTAAACCAGTTTTTTAAAGCGTTAACATCCCAATCTGATAAGGTTTCAACACTGGCATCCTGCGATTCCGCCATTTTTAAAACTTGTTGAAGCAAAGAATAATCTTGTTTTAAAACAGTTTCTACTTTTGAACGATTTATTTTTGTTTGCAAGGCAGGAAGGGTCATTGCCGCAACAATTCCGATAATTCCCACTGTTATCAACACTTCCGCCAAAGTAAACCCTTTCTTCATTTCAAGCCTTTCTCTATTTTACACTGTATTTTTCATGTGTATTTTACATTATTTTTAACACATTGTAAATAGCGTATTCATTAAACATAAAAGAATATGTATAATTTATTACAAGAGGTGAGAATGTTTAAAGTTGAAAAACCTGAAATGACCAATAAAACCTTTCGATTACCCGTTGAACTAATCGAAAAACTTTCTGCAGTTGCACAAAACAAAGGCGTTTCGCTAAACAATTTGGTAAAACAATGTTGCGAATACGCTCTCAAACACCTTGATAAAGACGAAAAATAAAATCACGTTTTCTAATTTTTACTTATTATATTTGTCACCACAAAGATATAAAACTTATTCAAAAAACTGCTCTTGACAAATGGGGAAATGTCGTAAATAATATAAATGTAGGGCGAGAGCTTTTAGGTTTTAGTCGTGCTAAAGACTCTGCTTCGCACCCTACGATTTAAGAAATTTTAATGCTACTAGAAGTATATCAAGTGCTAATAGTAGCATTATTAATTTGTCAATCATAGATTACAAGCAAGAATTATCAAAAAGGTCACCCTGAACTTGTTTCAGGGTCTCTTTATAGCAAGGTTTAACAAATGATTAAGCACTTAATCATTTGTTTTATTTTGATTATTTTACCCCCCTTCGAAATCAAAGATTTCGGTTCCAGCCATACGGCATACAGTCTCACTCAATTCGCTTCGCTCATTGGTTCGAACTAGCACCTCAAGGGGGGCACATTATT
>CAVKDD010000073.1:0-6583 GCA_963654845.1 Acutalibacteraceae bacterium
TCAGAATCTGTTTTAAAATTTGTTCTATTCCCTCGTAAAAACAGACTCTGAATCACCGAGTAGGAACAGAAAATTACATTTCGAGTTCCTCTCAACTCATTTTCTAGTCAGTTCAGAGTGACTCTTTGGCGTACCTAGTAAAGATTTGTGTTATCTCAACATTGAACACCTAATACTAAGCCAAAACGTAGGTCACGGCACTGCCTGACATTTAAAATTATGTTGTCGGCGTGGCAACGCCGACCTACCTTACAAGGGGCTGTATTGCAAGTATTGTCTGTATTTGCACCGACCTTTCAAGCGACTTATTACAAGACGGTGTCTGCATTTCGCCCTTACTGTTTCAAGACTTCAATAACCTGATAATCGGTCAGGTATGGCAAATGGGCTTCCGTTATCAATTCCCCCGGAAGTAAAATCGTAATCCCGGGTGGGCATTCCGCCACAACTTCGCCCGAAATTCTGCCGACAGCCTCTTCCTTTGGGATAATTTCCTTCTCAGAAAAATACGCATCACGCAAACTGATTTTTATATCAGGCGTAAGCATTGGCATGTGTTTTTTATTTTCCAAATAGTAAATATCTTTATAATTGTGTGTATCAATACGTTTCAGGCAATCTACCAAATATTCAAAATCAGAACGTTTATTTCCGATATTACACAAAATCAAAATTCCGATATCTGATGCACTTTCAACCTCAATACCAAAATCAATTTCCAAAATTGATTCCAATCGTTTACCCGACAAGCCGTCAGCCTTGATAAACACTTTTGTTACGTCTGTTTTATATCCAAAGCCCGATTTCAACTGGTGAATATTTTGCATTTTGTCAATCTCGGAACGCAAATATTTCGCATTTGCAATCGCTTTAGACAGTTGTTTTTGACCACGTTGTGTTTGCAAATTTGCTCTTGCTGCATCTAACGAACCCAACAACATCAAAGACGGGCTTGTTGTATGCAACAACATCAACGCTCTTTCAACGTCATCAACATTAATCTTTGAATCCTTACCGATATGCAACATTGAAGATTGGCTCATGCTACCGCCTGTTTTGTGCAATGAATGCACTACAATATCAGCCCCCAATTTCAAAGAAGTTGTCGGCAATTTATCATTAAAATTCCACAAACACCCGTGAGCCTCGTCAACAATCAACGGTACCTCATACTTTTTACAAACCTTTGCAATGGCTTCAATATCAGAAACAACCCCCTCATAAGTCGGGTTAGTAATCCAAACTGCCGAAGCCTCGTCATTTTCGCTCAAAAGTCGTTCAACTTCTCTGGAATCAACATTTCCCCACAAACCCCAATCCGTAAGTTTTTCAGGGATAATCCATAACGGTTCGGCTCCTGATATTATCAAGCCTGTCAAAATAGAACGGTGGCAATTTCTGTTTACAATAACTTTTTGACCTTTTTTAGTTAAACCCATTGCAACAGCAAGATTTCCGATAGTTGAACCGTTTATCAAAAAGAAAGTCTTTTTAGCACCAAAAGCAAGTGCCGCCAACTCTTCCGCCTCTTTAATCGGACCTGTCGCAGGAGTAAGCGTTCCCAAATTGTCAAACTCGTCTGTCGTATCCACCATTAACGCTTTTTTACCGACCAATTTTCTAAAATCGGGAAGAGTTCCCAAACCTTTGGTATGTCCCGGAATATGGAACTGGTAAGTCGGATTGTTATATGCTTGTTTCAAGGCTTCTACAATCGGGGCTTTTACTTTAACTTGTTTATCTTTGCCTGTTCTAATTGTCATAATAAAAATATACTACAAAAATTTTCAAAACCTAAAAAATGTGTTATAATCGTTACACAAATGAAACGTTACCTGAAATACATTTTTATAACACTCCTGCTAACACTAAATTCTGCCACAGCCACCGAAATCAACAATAACTACTTGGCAGACGAATTGTTACAAGAGGCTCAAAATAACGAAGTAATTTTAGATTTGACCACCCCACAAACTTCGGTTGAGCAAGAAAACCGTCACCTTCACCCGATTCTTAACGAACTGATAGAAGATGACGGGGGAAACAATAATATAGAAAAAGATGAAGCTTCAGATAACACGGAACTTGATTTTGAATTGTACAAAAATTTTGAAGAAGCGGGAAACGTAAAAAGAGAAAATCCGCTTTTTCACGAGGTTTTGCACAGCAAAATCGTGCGAACGGACATTCCGAGTTATCTTTTGCAAGACGATTTAACCTTCAAATTTGAAAAAGGTCCGCTTGAAAAAGTCCAACTTTTCGGAGCATATCGAGGCGGCATAAATTCGTTATGGAAACTTAACCACTCAACAAATTACGAAAATTTGACCACTCAATTCGGTATGTTTGGTTCGTTCAAAAACAAAGATTACAAATTCAAACTCTCCTTCAAACCCATCCCAAAAGAAGGTTTAAGCTACGTTGACAATCTCGTTTCCGATGCGTATTTGGTAAACACAACAATTCCAAACCACCAAATAGTTGCAGGTTATTCAAGGGTTCAAACGGGTATTGAAGGCGGTACAACCTCGTACATTTTGCCGTTTGTTGCACGTTCTCAAATCGCACAATATTTCGGAAATTCCCGTTCTTTATCCGTAAAACTTATCGGTAAATACCAATACTTAGACTACAACCTTGCAGTCGGCAGTGCAGGAAGATATATAACAAGAGGTTTTCCGGGAACAGAATTTAACGGCTGGGTGAACGTAAAACCTTTCGGCAACAAAAGCAAAAAATACGGGAAACTCGTAGTAGGCGGTGGTTTCAACGGCGGACACAACAGAATTGACTACTCAATTTTGAGCGGTTATGTCGGATATAATTACAAAAAATTATGGACAAATTTTGAAACTGCAATCGCTAACGGTTACAACGGTTCAAAAGGTATCAGCTCAAACGAAGCGTGCGGTTTTGCGTACACTTTAGGCTGGAAATTCACGCCCCACCTTCAACTAATCGGAAGAATAGACCAATTTGACCCGAACAGGCACAAATCTCACGATTTGCAACGAGAATACACAATCGGGCTAAACTGGTTTATCAAAGGGCAAGCCTTGAAGGTCGTGTTTAACTACGTTTTCTGCGACAATCAAAGCAAGCCGAACAGCCACAAATTAATCCTTGCTACCCAAGTTTTGTTATAAACTTACGATTATTTCAAAATCAGGCAATCATAGATTTTATCAATTTTATCTTTCATGTCCGTAAATTGGGATTTTAGTCCGTCAAAACTGTTGATTGTCGTAAATCGTTTTTCAATATCTTTCAAAATTTCTCGGTGTTTTTTCTCAAGTTGTTCGGGGGTTACGACAATTCTTTCATTTATCAAAAAAATCAAAACAACGACAAGAATCGGTGCATAATACAAAAATTTTTCCATAAAAAACCTCTTTTTACAAAACTATCGGCCAATAAAAATCCACCAAATATGATGCCGCATCAAACGGATGAGAAAGAAATTTCAATTCCTTCATTTGCTTTATTTGCGTATAAGTCGGAACATCTATTCGTGAAGAACCTTCCTGATAACGCAAATTGTAAATATTATACAATAGTTTTTCACATTTTGGTGAAATATACAAACCTATATCACCGTTTGCATTGCGAACCTTTGCATTAAATGCGGCAATTCTGTTTTTTATCGGCGGATTGAAACCTTTTATTTTAATTTCAACCTCATAGCCAAAAGATTGTAGTTTCTTTTTGATAATTACATAATTTGTGTATTCACTCGTGCAACTTCTGTTATCGCCTGAAGCGTCACCGTTTACAATGATTTTTCCTTTGTGATGCGGATATCTTCTGTAAAATTCTTCGCAAGTTTTTGCGGTCGTGGTGTTTTCCAGCACAAGTTCATCAAAATAAAAGACTTTGTCCTCAGTTCTGTGTGCCAAAACCCAAGCCATAGGGTCAACGTTGAAATCACAACTTATGTACAAATCCATATCAGGTTGGTATTTTATTTCTTTAACATTTTCGTCCGTAAAATCTTTAACTACCAAATTAGAATTATAATCACCCGTTTTGCCCAACACGAACATTTCGTAATAACTTTTGTCATACAAATGTTTCAACTCCTCACAAAAGCCGTCAGGCAGGTAAATATTTTGAGTTGTAGGAGCGGAAATCAAGCGGTAATTCAGCGGCGGATGTTCGCAAAAAGTCTTATACAACCACCCTTTTTGCATTTCGGGATTTGTATGTCCGAAAATTCGATAAGTAAAATTTTTCCAATTCGGCTTTACTTTTTGCCTCATTCTTGCAAGTAAAACCTTGAAAGTTTCAAACGGAATATCTGACATTTCTTCAATTTCAACAAACCCGAGATTTAAAGATTTTAATTTATGAGGTTCATCAAAATGCCTAAACAGAATTTCCGAACCGTTAAAAAACACCAATTTTTGTTCGGCACTAACCCAAGTAAAATCTTGTTTTTCCACAAACCCCATACTCTCTAGGTGTTCAAAATAAGTTTTTAAAGTTGTATCTCGAACAAGTGTATAAGTTTGAGCCCCGACAAGTCCGACAATTCCGGGAAATTTCAAGGCAAGCAAAATGCCGAGCAAAGCTCCGGCAAAAGTTTTACCGGAACCGTACCCGCCTAAATAAACCGCAACATCAAGAGAATAATCGTGCGGAATTTCTAAAAATTTTCGTTGTGCATCCAGCAATTTATATTTCATAATTTTACTAACCTTCTACACTTTCTTGCTCTTCCTGAGTTTCAGACATCAAAAAATTATTTGCGTTCTCAACGCCATACTGTTCAATGACAAATTTGAAACATTCCAGCCAATTTATTTGTTTTGCAACCACGTCAATTTTGGCAAACGATTGAATAACATTGAACAATTCCTTTAGTTTTGATTTTCGTTCAAATGAGGCTTTTCTGTCACCGTATCGATAAACATAATTTGAATTTCTGATTTTGTCATCAATTTCAATAAAATTTTCCGTCCCTTTTTCTTTAATCAAAATAATTTCATTACCGAGTTTGAAATTAGAAATAATTTCTGCGGTCTTTTCAACCATTGGAACAATAATTTTACGATTGATTGCTTCCAAAATCATATTCAAACGTGCTTCTTGCCCGTTTACGGAATAATTAATTTCTGTTGCCGTGCGTTCGGAATTTTGAATATTTCCTGACATATTTTTAAAAATACCCGTAGCACTTTCAAGTGTTGATTTAAAATAATTCAAAAATTCCCAACCCTGCATAGCCTTATCAAAAGATATCGCCATAGGCGGAGTTGTCATAAGTGAAGAATCATATTCGATAATTTTGCCGGGTTTAATGACCTGTTCACCCCTGAAACAACCTTTTGGTGCAAGATAAGGCGGGTTCATCATCAACGCCAAAGCATCCAGTTGTTTGTTTAAAATTGTTGACGAAATATTATTCAAAATCAAAGCAACTCTTAGCGGAGAAATTCCTCGACCCGTTGTCGGACATTCGATAATATTTGCGTGAATAAAAGGATTTGTAATAAACGGATTATCTTCAAATCTGATAACCACGCTACGTCCCGCAACAACAAGAAGTTTATTTTTCAAAACTTCGCCGTTCGGCAACTCGATATCCCCCCAATATTCCAAAATTTCCAACTTGTTATTATATTCGGAAGATTTCAAATCTTTTCTGCCTCTTTTTGCCACCACTCCTTTCAAAAGTTCCGTTTTTTCTTGTGTTAATAAATTGTTTGCAGGATTTGTTACAAGTTCATCTAACGTCAAATAAGTTCGGTAAATCTTTGCACACGAATCCCAATCATTAGTCGAATTGTCAAAGACAAAGTCTTCATAATTTATGAATTTGACCTTTGCGTTGTCATAAATAACTTTGTCCTCGACAATAAAATTCTCTTCAAGATTTGCACATTCCTGCTCTTTTACGGTAAGTCGTCTGCGAACTTTTTTAACCTTCGTTTCCCAACCTACAAACAAAGTTGCTTCACCCGTTTCCACAACAGAATCAATAATTTGTTCCATTACATTTTCAATTTTCATACCTTCAAAAGTATTAACAAGCATTGCTTTTTGCCTGTTTGCGTACTTTTGAGTAGAAATATCCGTTCCTTCAACATCAAACATTCCGTCAGGATGAGAGTACAAATTTTGAACGATATGAGATTTCAATGTTTGAGCAAGTTCATAGATATCAGGGAGTTGAACCTTGCAATCCCAAGCGTTGACTTTCGGAATAGTTGAATTATAAATCGCATACTTAATTAGCCTGTTATCTGATAATTGAGAACTTCTGGACTCATCAAAAGTATCATATTTTTGAGTAACAAGCTCGAGTAAATATGGTTCGTTTAATTTAAAATTTTCTTGTTTCATAAAATACCTCATTAGTTGTAGTAATATTTTCGACAAAGCGAATAAACGACAATATCCTGTATTTGTCCCTGCCACAGGGTCTCTTTTGGCAAGGTCACTTCGTATTCAAATCCGCAATCTTTGATGAGCCTTTGAGCAAATCTGTTTTGCGGATAAAATTGAGCCTTAATTTTGTAAAAACCGAAAACGTCAAAACACATTTTGAAAAAGAATTTTGAACAATATCTGACAAAACGTC
>CAVKDD010000074.1:0-6515 GCA_963654845.1 Acutalibacteraceae bacterium
AAATAACACTTTTGTTAAACCAACAATCAAAGCATAAACTTGCTTTGCAGGATTTGAAAATCGAAAATGCACCGAATAAAATTAAAACGGTGAAATTTAAGGCTTTGTACGAAATCCCACGAATTAATAAAAATATTCTAATCGGGCAGAACGGATATTTATATATAGAAAAAAATGAACTTTTTGCAAATAATTTTCAACTTGATTACGACAATTCTTTAATAAATCTGAACGGTAAAATTTACGGTAAAAACGCAACTCATGATTTGTCTTTGCAGGCTAGAAATATTCCCGTTGCACAGACAATGAAAACTCTTCTTTTTTATCAAAAACTTAATGATAAAAACAAAAAATTCATTGAAAATTTTAAAAATTATTCGGGAAACATTGATTTTGATATTTATGTGAAAAACAAAGATATTACAGGGATTTGCAATATAAAAGAACTCCGTGCAAATTCGGTATTGTTTAATGTTCCAATATATTTTAAGCACGCAAAATTTGTAATGAATAACAATACTTTAAAATCAAATGTTCAAGGAATTTTGGGTGGCGAACCCGTAAAGCATTCACTGATTATTACAAATTTAATGTCTAAAAAACGAATTGTGAACGGCAAAGTCGAGGCAACTCTTACTCCAAAACTTATCGGCACATATTTGCCTGAGGCGTATTCCCTAAAAAACACGGCAGATGCCAAAGTTACATATAAAATTCAAAATAAAATCCCAGAAGTTGAATACTTTGTCAACCTGAATAAGGGTGCTGATATTTATTATAAAGATGCTTTTTTAGGTTTGGAAGACAAAAACAGATTACTTTATGCAAAAACCGTAAAAGTCCCAAACGGCTTGACGTTAAAAGAATATCAGTATTCATTAATTGAGAATAATAAAAAAACTCCGATAATTTTCGGGGATGGATTTTTTGAAAAAATAAATGGGAAATTAACACCAAAATTCATAACCTGCCAAACAAACGGCTATGCTCCGACATCTGTCACGGGTTCTTTCGGGCAATATGTTGTTGGCGGGGAATTTAAAGGAAAATTGAAATACGACTTCCCGACCAATAAAATCACGGGGAATTTTGAACTGGTTAAAACTTTGTTCAATGATTTCTTTGTTCGTTCCGCAAATGTAATCGCAGAACCTGACTCAATAAATATTACTGCAAAAGGGAGTTATAAACACCAACGTTTTGACTGTATTTTGAAGGCGGAAAACCGTTTGGACGGGAATTTTATTGTTCACGATATGGAATTTTTGATGAATAAATTTATCATTCACGGTAAGAAAAATACTAACCGCCTTCAAACTCATCATCACAAAGATATTTACGCACAATTCAACAATGTTTCTTCAAAAATTCGTGATATCAACGTTACGATTGACAAATGGGACATTAAAGTTGCAAAACTTTTCATTGATGATATCAGAATTGATGATCTTGAACTTTTCGGAAATCTTAAAAATTCTATATTTAATTTCACTATCCCGAAATTTGGGTTTGCACAAGGCGAACTTGCGGCACAGGGAAAGTATAATTTCAACAACAGTTCTTCTGATATCAGTTTTTCTGCGGAAAATATAAATTCTAACGAGGCGGCGAGCCAATTATTCAATATTGAAAACCAAATAAGCGGAACTGCAAAAGCTAAACTTCACGTTCAAACATTTAATAAATTCCAAGAACTTTATGCTACGGGAAATTTTGAAGTTAATGACGGTTTTTTGCCTCAACTCGGTGATACGGAATTTATGCTAGGTAGAAAAAACAGAAAACACAAAGTTAAAATGTACGACCTGACAAATATTGATTTTTCGCACGCAAAAAAATTAAGCTCTGATTTGAAAGGTTCGTTTAATCTTCATAATTACGACCTAAAGAACATCAATATTACTTCACAACAAAGTTTTATGTCACTTTATATCAACGGGGAATACAATATTTTATCGCAACATGCTTGTCTTAATATTTTCGGAAAATACGATATGGATGCACCAAAAGGAATAAGGATTTTGTTTGTTCCGCTGAATTGGATATTAAAATTTGCTTTGCGACCTGAAGGTACAAGAGCGGTTTATCAATCGCAACTTGACAAAATTCCGCCCGTACAAAATAAAAAAGACAGACTTCAATTTTTCAGAGTCCACGTTGACGGGAATTTGAACACGGATGACTTAAATGTTGTGTTAAAAAGAATTAAATAAAAAGATTGAATTTGCAAAAACTTCAAAATTTGTGTTATATATGAGAAAAAATAGGAGTGTTTATATGAAAAAATTTTTATTAGCAGCAGGTTTGGTTTTGTGTACCTCATCAATCGCAATGGCGGGTTATACAAACTATTTTGACCAATACGGCACCAAGCAAAATTCCTACAATACGAGCGGGAATACGACTTATGAATACAATGGCTACGGACAGAAAACAGGCACATATCAAAGAAACGGAAATACTACCTATTCTTACGATGAATACGGTGCAAAAACGGGTTCATACCATACAAACGGCTCTACTACGACCCAATACAATCAGTACGGACAGAAGGTCGGAACCTTCCAAACCAATGGCGACACAACGACTTCTTATGACCAATACGGAGCTAAAACAGGAAGTTATAAGAAAAACCGTGACGGTTCAACCACACAGTATAATAAATATGGTCAAAAAGTCGGAACATTTAAGTAACGAACGTGGGTAGGGGTTACGCTAACAGTAATGCCAAAATCCTTGTTATACCTTGATATGAAGAGACCCTGAAACGAGTTCAGGGTGACCTTTCGGGGAAACTAACGAGATTTTCGTCATTCTGAAAACTTAGAAAATTTTTGCGATTGAAAAGAGCAAATTAATTTTCTTGTTATTCAGAATCTGTTATCCAAAACACTTAAAATCACGCTGTCGGCGTGGCAACGCCGACCTACTTTTTAATGGGCTATATTACAGGTATTGCCTGCATTTCAACCGTTGGGCAGTTAAAATCGTAGGGTGGAAAAAGCGGAGCGATTTCCACCTTTATATTAATCTTTGTATTTTAAAGTAAGTGTTCAACCTTATCTATTTATACGGATAGTCGGGCAAAAATTCCCAATGGTCGTGTTCAAGAAGTGCTGAACAATATTGAGCTCCGCTTTTACATAAACGTAAAAGCTCTGCTCTGTCGGACTTATCTGTATTTTTTAATCTATATGTGCAAAATCCTCGCCTTCCTCACAAAAGCTCGTACCGCTTTCGCACGCTAAAAATCTGAATTGGTCACGACCATGTTTATTCGGTTGAGTTACTCCGTTCACGTCATATATCATATCCATACAACTCCCTTTCCATACTCTTAGGCTTGACCCGTCCGAAAAATATATGGTATCTCCGTTAGTTCCTTCTTTTGTTCCTTTGAGATATGGTAGAAAATATGTATCAAAAAATTTACTGTAAGGCAATGAGGTGTCCCAACTGCTCACTCCGCCGTGTTCGTCTTCGGAGAGTAATAATGCTTGCTTCATTGTGGAATAGAACTTTTTTAGCCGTGCTGTGGTGTTTTTTCTACGCATATTCAGCATAAGTGAAGGAATCGTCATCGCCGCAACCACGCCAATTATGCCGAGTATTATCAATACTTCCGCTAACGTAAAACCAAATATCTTTTTCTTAAACATAACTCTTCCTCGTAACAAAACCACACAATTATGTGTAAATATACACATTTATTACTAATATCTCACACTACTTACCCATTGTCAAGACAAATGTGTATATTGTTAGAGGAGTGAAAAATGAGCGTTAGAGAAGATGTAAAATTTTTGTTAGCCAAAGAGGCGGTGACTATGAAAAGACTTGCCGAGATTATGCGAGAACGCACGGGATATCCGTATAATCTCAAGGTACTTTCCGATAAACTTGCTCGTAAAACTTTGAAATATGAAGAATTTAGGCTGATTCTTGAAATTTTGGGTTACGATATCGATTTTATTAAAAAGAAGTCTTAATAAGGCAAAAATTTTTTGAAAATTTTTCTGCAAAAGTTTTGATTTATATCTGTTCAAAGTGGTTGGTATTTGGTGTTGTGGGTTTTAAATTTTTTCTTAATTTTTCTTAAAATTAGACTGGTGGTTTGGTGAAAAATATTTTAAAATATAAGTACGAGGAGTTTATATGAATAAGATTAAGTTTTTGTGGCTATACGTTGTGGCGATTGTTGCATCCTTGGGTGGACTTTTGTCAGGATATGACACGGGTGTAATTTCGGGTGCGTTGTTATATATCAACGAAACTTGGGATTTGTCTATTTCGTTGCAAGGGCTTGTTGTCAGTGCGGTTTTGATTGGTGCGGTTATCGGTGCGGCTACAAACGGGGTTCTTGCAGATATTTTCGGGCGAAAGAAAATAATTATAGCAACTGCGATAATTTTTATTTTAGGCTCAATTCTTTGTTGTTTTGCTCCGAATGTATATGTCCTGATTATTTCGAGAGTATTTGTCGGGCTTGCCGTTGGTATTGTTAATTTCGTGATTCCTTTATATTTGTCCGAAGT
Source organism: Acutalibacteraceae bacterium (assembly GCA_963654845.1). Lineage (GTDB taxonomy): Bacteria > Cyanobacteriota > Vampirovibrionia > Gastranaerophilales > Gastranaerophilaceae > Zag111. The sequence goes on from CAVKDD010000074.1 coordinate 4,536, forward strand.
TGCTCCGAAGGCTGTTCGTGGAACACTTGTTTCGCTTTATCAATGGGCAATTACGGCAGGTATTTTGTTCTCATATTGTATAAATGCGACATTTGCTAATTTTGTTTACAGTTGGCGTTTAATGTTGTTGGCGGGAGTTCTCCCGGGACTTGTGTTGCTTATCGGAATGAGTTTTATGAGCGATACTCCGAGATGGTTAATTTCTAAAAATCGTGAAGAGGAAGCAGAAAAGGTTTTGAGAAAAATTGAGCCTGATGCGGATACCGAGAACGAAATTAAAGAAATAAAACATACCTTAAAATTGAATGAAAACATAGACAAAAAACTCAATTTTAAAAAGTGGATGATAATGCCGTTTGTCGTTGGTATCGGTATAATGTTTGCCCAAATTTGTACCGGAATTAACACGATAATTTATTATGCACCGACAATATTTAAAATTGCGGGTTTTGATTCTAATTTGAACGCAATTTATGCAACAACGGGAATCGGAGTTGTAAATTTCTTGATGACGATTGTTGCGGTCTTCTTTACGGATAAATTAGGCCGTAAACCTTTGTTATACTTTGGCTTGACGGGTGTAATGCTCAGTTTGGCGGCTTTAGGTTGTGCTTTTGCTTATCAAGAGGTCTTGGGGGCAGGGCTAAAGGTTGTCGCAGTCGGAAGTTTGGTCACTTATATAATTTGTTTTGCAATGAGTTTAGGACCAATCGGTTGGATTTTGGTTTCCGAAGTCTTCCCGCTGAAAATTCGAGGCGTAGCAATGAGTATCTGTACAGTGGCAAACTTTGCGTTTAATTTCTTTGTTGTCGGAAGTTTCCCTGTCCTAATCCACAAAATTGGTGGTGCATATACGTTTTGGGGCTTTGCGGCAGTGTCTTTCTTGTGCATTTTGTTCGTTTATTTCTTTGTGCCTGAAACAAAAGGAATTTCTTTGGAACAAATCGAATCAAATTGGATTCACGGCGTGAAACCTAGAGATTTCGGCAAGTCATAAATTTGTATTAACTTTTCTTCATAAAATCTCATTATTCTGTTCAAAAAATATTTTTTCTGTTTTATAAGAGTATAATTAAAATAAAATAATGAGGTTTACGTTATGAATATTGGAAAATTCTTTGGAAAAGTTGAAGCAAATTTGGCACATAGTGCTACTGTCAGACATGAAAACAATATAGACAAGTTTTTTAAAATCCATGATTCTGATACTTTTGGCGATTCATTTAACCAAATGTATTTGGCAAGAGAAATTATTTCTCGTTTTGCACAAAGAAACGGTGTAAAAGTCGATGTTTATGATGCAAAGAAAATGGCGTCATTAGAAGATCATGACAAAAAATTTGTCAAAGATTTTCAAGATAAATTTTCTGACAAAATCAATCTTGTTGTAACCGATTTACGTTCAGGAAAAAGTAAAGGACGTATAGTTGCGGCAGATACAGAAAAAGTTTATCCGAAAGAAGTTAAAAAAGGCTTTTTTATTGTTTCTAATCCGCAAGACGGCACGGAATACAGTACAAGAGGTCATTGGTCAACAGAAGATACTTTTTTGCGTAATTTGTACAGAAATATAGAATCAATGGTTACCGAAGTAACTAAAAAATCCGAAAAATAGGTCGGTTTGGGTGATTTTGAAAGTGGATAGCTTTGGAATAGACTATTTTGTAAATTCAAGAGCGTAATCCTTTCCGTATCACGAAAAGGTGGGAACCGCTCCGCTTTTCTCATCAGAATTTTAGGCTAGCCAAAATCAGTTCCTCGTAATGACGGTATTGGTGGATGTTTGACGCATTTCACGTCATTGCGAGACAATCGTAAGATTGTCGTGGCAATCCTGAAAGAGAATGTAGGTAGGCTCACCAAAAAGTCATTCCGGCCTACGAGCCGGAATCTGTTGCAATAATAAACAGATTCTGAATAACAAGAAAATTTATTTGCTCACTACCTTCGCAAAAATTTTCTAAGTTTTCAGAATGACGA
>CAVKDD010000075.1:0-6484 GCA_963654845.1 Acutalibacteraceae bacterium
ATTTTCTGTTCCTACTCGGTATTTCAGCATCTCTTCCATAATCAAAATAAAACAATGTGTTAAGTCCTAAACACTTTGTTACACCATGCCATGAAGAGACCCTGAAACGAGTTCAGGGTGACCTCTTTGTTTGATTCAGAAGGACAGGAGCTTTTATAACTCCCGCCTATTACTCATGTTGACTTTTGCATAAAAATCCTTATATACATGCAAAAGTCCTCCAAACGTATGATTTTTTTCAAAATGATTGCAGAAAATCATCAAAATTTCGACACTATTAATAGTATAAACATGTAGAGGTAGCAAAAATGAGATTAAACACCGGTATATATTTCAATGACAGCGGGCTGACGGCATCAATAAGAGCCATGCACTTGGACAGCGAAATTATCGGAATAACTAACGAAAATATCAACGGGTTTGATAAAGTCGGTTATCAACGAAAAGAAGCGGTTGTTTCGTCTTTTGCCGAGTATTTGGGTGTTCATGCTCTTTCAACAACAAGAGATGACAAGGTTGGACGTATTGCAATTTCGTCTAATCCGCTTGATGTTGCTATTGCAAACAAAGGGTATTTCCAAACTCAAACCGAAAACGGTGTGAAATTGACAAGGGACGGACGTATGCAAATCAGTAAGGACGGAACTTTGAAAACTCTTGATAATGCAGATGTTCTATCTAATGCAGGTACACCGATTGTCTTTCCGTTCATTCCGCAAGATTTGGAACAGGTGAAAATTGACACTCGAGGTAAAATTACAATGTTCAATCCCGAAACTCAAAAAACTACTTTAATAGGACAAATCGGTGTTGTTGATGCAAACGGTATGGCGGTTTTAGAACCGAATATTAAACAAAAATATAACGAATATTCTAACGTTGCATTACAACAGGAATTCATGACCATAATGCCGTATATCAAGAATTTTGATGCTAACAGACAGATGTTTATGTTGCAAAATTCGGTATTGGGCAAAACAATTTCTCAATTAAGTCAATAATAAATAGAGGTTAATATGTATAACTTACAAGGTTTAATGACACAAGGTATAAATAACGCACTCGTTCAGTTTGAAAAATTCGGACAGATAGCAAACAATTTGTCTAATTTCCAAACTACGGGCTATAAAGATGTCCAGTTTGAACAGGTTATGAAAGAAAACGGATATCTTACGGGTTCAGTCAGAACGAATTATACTCAAGGGTCAATAAGAATTACAAGCAATCCGTACGATGTCGCAATAGACGGTGTCGGTTATATTCCCGTTGTATCTCCCGAAGGTGAAGTTCAATACACTAGGGACGGTTCGTTTATGCAAGGCAAAAACGGATATCTTACAACTCGTGACGGTTGGATTGTCGGCGAAGGTATAAAAATTCCTTCAAATTGCTACAAGTTTGAAATCAAAGAAAACGGTGATGTTCTGTCTTACGATACAAGAGGTACTAAGGCGAAAAAAGTAGGAACAATTCCGCTTGTCAGATTTGATAACCCTGCAGGTATGGAACAGGCAGAAATGAACAGAATGAAACCGTCAAGTGATGCGGGGGAAGCAAGACTTGTTAAAAATCACGATTGTTTCAAACAGAATAATTTGGAAGCATCAAACGTAAGTATTTATAATTCGGCAACCGATTTATTGAGATTGAATGCTTCAATGCTTGCAAGTATGCAGATGATTAAGCTTGCGGATTCAATGTACAACAAGGCAATCAACATTAGAGAGGCTTAATTTTATTAACGAAAGGTATAATTTATGTACACATCTTTAGACAGTTTCGGAAAAGTAACATTAATGATGGACTTAATTGCTCAAAGACAAAAGGCGTTAGGTTCAAACCTTGCTAACGTTGATACTCCGGGGTATATCAGACAGGATTTAGATTTTGGACAATATTTGAGTACGATGAACAGTCCTTTGGAAACTAAATTGTCAGAAAAACTCGGTCCTTCCGCAATCGGACTTGAACGCTCGGAAGAACCTGTTAATGCGGGTAACGAGATTATGCAAATGCAGGAAAACTCAATTCTTTACTCAATGGCAACACGAAGAATGACAAATATAGTTACCGAAATGAAAACTGTTATAAATGTCGGTAAATAATAATATAAGTAATTAGGAAGGTGATATAAAATGGGCATAATGGAATCAATAGACATAGGTGCAAAAGCATTACAGGTACATGGACGAAGAATCGATATCCATGCCAAAAACATTGCAAACCTTGATACTCCGAATTATGTCAGAAAAATTCCGGTACTGAATGCGGTTGATGATGTTTCTTTTCAAGGGGTTATGAACTCTATGAAAGAAGATGTTTTCGGTGTTGGTACACTTCCGTATTTACAGGGCGGAGTTACTTTCTCAGGAATTGTTGAAGACCCTACGCTTGGGCAAAAGATTTACAAACCGGGACACCCTGATGCCGATGAAAACGGTTATATAAGACAGTCAAACGTAAACGCAATGGTGGATATTGCCGATGCTCTTGTTGCTCAACGTGCTTACGAAGCAAACCTTGCTGTTGTGAATATTTCAAAATCAATGGCTCAAAGAGCATTGGAAATCGGCAAGTAGAAAATTTAACTCACTGATTTAGTAGGGGAAAGCATGATTAACGCAAGAGAAAGACAATTACGCCAATATAAAAATAATTTCAGCATAAAATTTGCCGAAATTATGTCAAAAGAACGTTTTGAATGGAAGAAAATTCAAAAACAAGAACGTTGGAGTTTGGTCGGAATAAAATCAATTCTTGCATATATCGGGTTTTCTTTGCTGGCATATCTTCCGGGGAAGAACGAACATAATTATGATATAAAGTTTCATTTTTATTTTTCGATTGGATTTTTTATTTATGCCATTATTCAAAATATTTATATAACGAATAAAAGATATCAAAACAAAATCAAGAAAAACGCCTTTCCGCAACTTGTCAAAATCTTTGGTGAAGATATAAATTATCGAAAAGCACGAACTAAAAATTTGGAAGCTGCATTATTTGGTGGCAGTGGCACAACGGATTTAAGCGTTGATGTTAATGATTATATTGAAAGGGCTAAGGGTGAGTATTTTTCTGCCGTGTGTATTCCAAATAAAGTTTTTGAGAGTTGTCAGTTGTATGACGGGTCTAAGATTAACGAAAGAACGGATGACGATGTTTTTTCGGGAACTTATAACGGCGTAAATTTTATTATTGATGAAACCGAATTCGGAAGAGTTACGGGTAGCGGCAGAAATAGAAGTTATAACAGAATGTTCAAGGGTGTAGCAATGCACTTTAAAATGAATAAAGTTGTTAAAAACAGGGTTCTGATTTTGTCAAAAGGTTTGTTTAATAATGTTCCGAAGGGTTATGAAAAAGTTGACGTTGAGTATAACAAATTCAGTGCAAAATATAATGTCTATGTAGGTGGCGGCGATAGAGCAGGAGCTCAGATTGAGGCACGGTATCTTTTGAATACTGCATTTTTGGACAGATTTATGCAGTTACACACGAGCTTTGCCATTCCGCAAATGCAGTGTTCTGTTTACGGACAAAATATGTTGATAATGCTGAGTACAAGGAAGGATTTGTTTGAGATGAATCACTTGTTTGGCAAAATTGATGATATTAAACAGTATAACAATTTGTTTGATGAATTTGCATCAGTGCTGTCTTTTATAGATGTATTGAAATTGTCGAGCAAAACAAAATTGTAAAATTTTGGTATTTATGGTAGTATTGGGAAGTATTTTGCATCGTGTCGATGTGTTGGAATGGTAGACATGCATGCTTGAGGTGCATGTGGCGAGAGCTGTGGGGGTTCGACTCCCCCCATCGACAATAAAAATCATTCGGCATTTGCCTGAATGATTTTTTTAGTATGTGGTAGGAGTTGAACCCTAAAATGGGGTTCGGCGACCTGTGAGCAGAGTGCGAAGGACTTTTGCTAAAGAACGAAGTTCTGCAAGCAAAATCCGTAGGCACGTTTAATGCGAATAGGTCAAGACAACTCCCCTCAATCGGCAGATATTAAAAGAAACAATACGTTCAATTTTTCCATGTTTATTATAAAATTATCTCAAAAGGATTTCACATATTTTAGATTAGGATTTATTAGAAGGAGTAAAAATTATGTTAACCGTCAACTCATTTGATTCTACAGGTTTTACTGCACAGCTTAATGTTTCGGGCATGAAGAAAAATGCAAGTAAATGGAAAGATGCGGCAAAAGAATTTTCTCATCTTACCGCTCGCAATCAAAATTACACTGTTTCCGTAAGTGAAGCAAAAAATTCAATTTTGGTTAAATCTATAGACCCGAAAACCAAAAAAGTTTTGACACAAGACACTTTCACCATTGAGGACGGAACTCAATCACTTATGGACAACGGTGCAACTCGTGCTGCTAAAATTTTGAAAAATGTTCTTAAAAAAGTTGTTAAAGAAAAAAGATTTGAAAATCAAGCTTATGCTTATGCCGCAAAAATCGAAAAGGCTAAAACTCCTGCAGAAAGCAGTTCCCAAATTATGAATATCAACAGTCTTGACGAAATTAATCAAGTTCTTGCCGATTACGGTATTCGTCAGGTGTAAGGTTTTATATTTTAATTTTATGCTATAATTCTTTTCAAAAAGGAGAGAATTATGGCATATTTACACACAATGATTAGAGTAAAAGATGCAGAAGCAAGTTTAAAATTCTACATCGGTCTTTTTGGAATGAAACTTGACAGCATGAAAAAGCTTAACGATTGCTGGCTATATTTTTTGGCTGACGAAAACGGTACACCAGTTTTGGAATTGACTGAAAATGACGTTATTCCGCCTGAAGGTTACAGTCTTGGTACAGCGTTCGGACACTTGGCTTTTGGTGTTAAATCAATGGATGAATTTACCGAAAAAATGAGTTCTTTAGGGTATGAATACCTGTATGAACCGTTTGATTTAACAGGTCGTGGCAGTAATATTGCTTTCTTAAAAGACCCTGACGGTTATGAAATCGAAGTTATCGAAAAAGTAAATTGGTAATTTTTCAGATTTAACCGACACGAGAAACTATAATTCCCCAAGTTGTATTCAAAAAGTCCTTCAACGATTGGGTGTATTGAACACCTGCTTCTTCAGGGTCGGTAATTGTTACGGTTTGGGTTTTCGGGTCGTAAGATTTGATAGAATTTGCATGACCTGCTTCCCTGCCTTCGTGCAAATAGCCGTGAGTGACTATATATCGTGGATTTTGGGCATAGTTTTCCAATGCAGAGGTAATCTGTGCCTTATCTTCAATTACTTTTTGTGGATTTTGTGTAGCTGAAGGACATAATTCCCTAAAGACATTTTCAGGACGTCCTGAGCTAATTCTGTCTTGTAAATAGTTTAAATCCTCTGTTGTAAGCGGGTTTTGACCGACAGGTGTTTTTTTGCTTGTTCTTACTGCTGTACGAGAGTAGGCTCTTTCAAGCATTTGAACATTTTTTGCAGCATCGGCATTGATACAAGCGGCATCAACTTTGATTTCACCTTTCGGGAATTTTACTGTGCCTAAATAGTCTTTGTATGCAGGAATTGTCACCAAAATGTCGTCACCTTTTTGCTCAAACATTTTGTAATAATTTCCACGAGTTTTCGGGTTTTGGTAAAGTGAATTTAGTACCGTAATAAAGTAGCAATCGTCTATCCCTTGTCTTGTCGAAAATCTGTCAACAAGCGGGAAAAGTTCGTTAAATTTTTCCTCAGTCATTTTCCAAGGTTCAAGTTTGCCGTCATTATTGATGTACATTTTGCCGTTAACCGATACAACGTCACCTGCTGTTGTTTTGCGTAAAATATCTTTTGTTGAGTCGAATTTTTTGATTAAACTTTCGCCATTGAGGAGTTTTTGTACATCCGAATAAATTTCAGGTGTAAAATCTTTGTGCAAATTTGCTAAAATTCTCGGACTGATTTTTTTCTCTTTGACTAAATCTAAAATTTTAGAATCAACGAGTTTTTGATATTGTTCGGGATTATTTAATCTTGTATCTATGACTCTGTCTATCATGTAACTGTAATTAGTATCTTTTAGTGCGTTATTTAACGGTTCATAAGTTTCTTTATATATTTGTGAAAATGCCGTATCTGTTACGTCATAACGACCTTTCAGTTGAAAAGCAAGCCAATCTTTTTGGGTAAATTTACCTTTTTCAATACAAGATTTTAATAAATCTATATTTTTTTCGTTTGCCATAGAAAAGATTTGTTCAAATTTATCTGTTCCAATTTCTTTTGTCAAATTCGGGTTTGCTAAAATTGATTTTGCAAAATTTTCATCAACGCCTTTAACTCTCAAAAAATCGTTGATATTGCTGATTGTCATCGGATAGCAATGGTTAGGATTTGCTTTTTCAAATTTGCGGTAAGTATCAAACAAATCGTCACTTACGTTCCAAATTTTGTCGTCTGCTATCATTTTGGAAAGATGAAGAGTACTCCAAGGATTTGATTTTTCCAGTTGCAAGAC
>CAVKDD010000076.1:0-6479 GCA_963654845.1 Acutalibacteraceae bacterium
TCATCATGTTCCTGATATGAATACAACGGGAATAAATTACTTTTTTTCAAAGTTTCATCGGTAAACCCTTTACCATCCATTTTTGTTAAGCCAAATTCTTTCAAAATCTGACGTTTACATTTTTTCTTCAAATAGGTTTTAAAATCTTTGTTATCATCTGAAAAACTACAGAAAAAAGCAATACCGCTAAGAAGTGCAATAAATGCACAAAAAACAGAAATGACAGGATGATTTTCAGCCCATATTATTGCTCCTTTACAAGTTGCATAAGTAATCGCAAGTGTAATTATCTGTTTTATGAGTAACCCCAATATTCTTTGTTTTCTTTCTTCTTCATAAGCAGAAAGTTTTTTTGCAATTTTATCTATAAATTTTTGTTTTTCGGTTTCTGTTTTCATGATTTCTCCTTACGTTGTAGCCCTAAAACATCCCGGGAGGTCCGCCACGGCGTTTGTTATTACTTTGTTGTGAAGCAGACGGCTTTTTGCCGCCACCAGTTGAGCCGATAATAATTTTATCGCCAACTTTAAGAACTTTTGAAATTATTTCCACGTTAGAATCGTCACTTGCCCCCTCTTTGATGTCAATTCGTTTAGGTTTGCCGTTTTCAAGCACCCAAATTCCTTGATTTTGGTATTTTTGACCGCTCGTTTCAGGTGAATATTTCAATGCAACAGACGGGGCACACATTACGTTCTCACTTCGTTTGGTGATAATTGAAACATTAGCCGTCATGCCGGGTTTCAGTTTCAAATCGTCATTACTTACGCTAACAATTACCGTATAAGTTACAACGTTTGAGGTTGTTGTCGAATCAAGTCTGACCTGAGTAACTTTTCCGTAGAAAGTGCTGTCAGGATATCCGTCAAGAGTATATTCCACCTCTTGACCTTCTTTGACAGAACCTATGTCGGCTTCTGATACATTAACCTCAATTTGCATTTTTGTTAAGTCTTGAGCAATCGTGAATAGTTCAGGGGCTTGGAAGCTTGCTGCAACCGGTTGTCCAACGTCAATATCTCTTGAAATAATCGTTCCGTCAACAGGAGCGACAATTTTTGTATAACCTAAATTTGTCATTGCGGTGTTATAACTTGCTCGAGATTGTGCGATAGATGCTCGTTGAGCCCCGATTGAAGCTTTCTTCGCCAAATAATCGCTTTCCGCTTGGTCTAACTCGCTTCGAGCAACAAAGTTTTTCTTATACAAATTTTTATATCTGATATAAGTTTTTTCTGCATAAACCATTTCTGCATTAAGTTTCGCCAAATTTGCTTCCGCATTATTAATTTGTGCTCGGTTTTGGTCAACCTGTGCTTGGAAAGTCGCAGGGTCGATTTGTGCAAGCAACTGCCCTTTTTTGACCTCACTGTTATAATCCACATAAATTTCTTTCATCAAACCTGATACGGTTGAACCGACACTCACCGTATTCACGGGGTTAATCGTACCTGATGCCTCGACAACATCTGTAATCGTACATCTTGACAGATCTTTAGTCATATAAGTCACTTTGTGCGACTGAACAAAAGAATATCCGTACGCTCCGAGTGCTGCGGCAACGATTATCGGGATTATGACCCGTTTCTTCAACAATAATGTACCGAGATTTTTAATTTCCATGTTATTTATCCTCAATCGAAACGGTAACTTCTTGCGGAAGTGCGATTACACTTTCCAGTTCCGCTTTCGCTACGTTATATTTGTAAATTGTTTCAATATACGAACACTGTGCATTGTTATAATTTACTTTTGCGTCCTGTAATTGAATATAATCACCCAAACCGACATAATATCTGCCTTCAGCAAGTTCGTAATTTTCCATAGTTTGACGAACTTTTACTGCAAGCAGCGGAATTTGTTTTTCTAATTCCACCATATTAATATATGCGTTTTGAACTTCAAAATAAATATCTTGATTTAATTGGCTTAACGAGTTTTCTGCAATATCCACCTGAAATTTTGCGGCATCAACATTTGCCTTCTGAGCCATAATATTAACGGCACTCGACATATTCACTCCGACATTCAAAGAATTTGTATTGTTCAAATCCCTAAATCCGTACCCAGCACTAGCAGAAATTTCAGGATAATAATTTCGTTTTACATACAACAAATTCTCTTTGACCGCATCAAGAGTTGAATTGTAAGCCTTCAAATCCGCACGGTTTTTGTAAGCCATTTCTATACATTCTTCAAATGAATAAGGAAATTCCTGCACCTCGTAGTCCGTCAAAACCTCTAACTTTTCAACAGAACTCAAAAGTTTTGCATCAGTAATTCCATCTGGTGCTTTTGCCTGCTTTTTAGGGTTTTGTTGCTCTAAATTCGACAAATCAACAGGGGCAACATTGTCTTTTATATTGAAATTTTCGTTACTTTCAATCGAATAAGTCGGAGCATTTTTCAAATACATTGTATTATTAAGGTTTACAAGCGAATTTTTATAACTGTTTTGAGATTGAATCAGTGAAATTTTTGAATCACTCAAAGTAACTTCCGCATTGACCAAATCAATTTTTGATTTTATACCTTCGTCAAAATACGCCTTTGTTCTCAAATAGTTACGCTCGTTGATATCAACATAAGCCTGATTGATTAAAACGGTTGCTCGTGCTGCCAAAACCTCGTAATATCTTTGTTTAACGTTAAAAATAGTTTCTCTTACGGTGTTATCAAAAGTGTATTTGTCGGCAATTTGATAGAACTTTTGCATTCTGATATGCGAATTTGTCCTGCCAAAATTCCAAATCATTTGATTTAAGGTTGCTTCAACAGAATAATAGTCCGATGTCGTGCTTCGGTGTTTACTTTTTGTACCCGTGAAATTATACCCCGTACCAACGCCGACAGTCGGGAAAAACTCCGAACGTGCCACATTTACGTTCGCTTTTGAAATTCCGTAATTATATCGGGCGTTTTTGATACTCGGGTTGTTATTCAAAGCGATTGCGATACAATCCTTCAGCGAAAGTACCGAACCCTGTTCCACCTTGACTTCCTGCAGGGCATAAACTCGGGTAAATGACGTTAAAAATATTGATAATAATAGTATTGTAAGTAATTTTGCTATCTTATTCACAGGTAGTTATCCTCATACATAACTATTACGATTAAAATATAAATTTGTTCATTTTCAAACCAACAAATGTAGGATTAATTTACTCTGAAATCTTAATAAAAATATAACAAAAATATACGCCGTATTTATTGACTTTTTCACGCAATTTTACTAATATATCATAGTGTTGAAGGATACATTAATCTTAAAAAACACTATAATAAAATTAAGAAATGTAAAATTTTACAGGATTTTATTAAAGTTTTGTAAAATTTCTACCGATATAAAGCAAAAAACGATATGCTTCGGGTTTATATATAATATCGGACTATATCCAAAGTATATACAAACATGCCCAAAGTGAAGTTTGATGCTAATGAAAAAAAAGTTTGACAATACAATAATAGAAGTGAAATGCGACAAGAAAAGGAGTATGACATGAACAAGAAAACGTTAATCCTACTAGCAATGGCAGCAACTCTTGCTATTCCTTCCGCAAACGCAGCCGGTACGAATATCACCGGTGTCACGGGTAACGGTGGAGTTTACACCATCAACCCTGAGTTTATCGGAAAAGACGGTGGTGCCGGTTTTAGGAAATATGACGATTTTACAGTCGGAAAAGGCGATACTGCAAACTTAATGTTTGACGGTTTCCAGAAAAACGGTAAAGATGCAAGTATTACAACCTTCGTTAACTTAGTTAAAAACCAAGTTAACGTAAACGGTGTTGTAAATACAATGAAACAAAACGGTTTCTATAACGGACATGCGGTATTTATTACACCGGGTGGCATGGTTGTAGGAGCTTCAGGTGTTTTGAACGTTGGCAGATTGTCAACGGTTACACCATCCCTTTCAAAATACACTGAAATGGGTGATGCTTACGATAAATACAACGCAGATAAAACTCAAGCAAACGCAGATGCTTTCATGAACACAGGTGTTTTGAATTTCTTATCTAATTCAAAAACAGGCGGAGCATGGGGCAGCAATGCTGATATTACCGTTGAACAAGGCGGTAGAATTTTAGCTCGTGATGGCGTTGTTCTTAGAGGTCAAAATGTTAATATTGCAGGTAACGTTGTTAACGGCTTGACAGTAAACCAAGCATATCAAGCAAGTTTGTTTGACAATTTGGTTAACACAACAGGTATCAAAGCCGCAACTGCAAAATCTAACGGTAGCCAATTAGTTATCGAATCAGCAAATGGCATGACCGTAACAGGTAATGTTTTGAACAACGATAACGGCGGTACATATATTACAAACAACGGTGCTAACGGCATGAACGTAAACGGTGAAGTTTATGCTAAAAACGGCACAGCAAGATTGTACAGCACAGCAGGCGATTTGACAGTCGGCACAACTGCAGCAGCAATCGAAGGTAACAAAGTTCAAATCTTGAACAACAAAGGCGGTGCTTTGACATTAAATCAAGGAACTACAATTAAAGCCGATGATATTGCTCAAGTTTACAACTACACTTCAGGCACAGGCAAGTTGACTTCAAACGCTACAATCGATGCTACAACTGTTTCAATCAAAAACGGAACTGGTAAAACAGGCGAAAAAACTAACAGTGCTGGTATGGATATCGGCGGTAAAATCACTGCAAACGGTGATGTAGCAATTAAAAACTACGATGGTGCAATGAATTACACTGCTAACTTGACAAATAACAACAATAATACAGGTATCGTAAACTACGGTACAGGGATGACAGTTGGCGGAACTATTGCAAACAACGGCACAACAGGTCTTATGAACATTAAAAATGCCGGAACAGGTGCAATGGACGTAACAGGTACAATTACCAACACTTCTGCAAAAGGTTGGCACTCAGATAAAGTTGACAACACAACAACTTATATCACTAACCGTGGTGCTGGTGGCTTGAACTACTCAGGTACTGCAAATGTTACTAACGGTAACTTGGCAATCAACAACTATGCAGGCGATATGGTTGTTAACGGTACTATCAACGAAACTAACGGAAACCTTGGTATCGTTGACAGAACAGGTGCAGGCAGCATGACAGTTGCTTCTGATATCACTGTTAAAAACGGCAATGCTTCCTTGAAGAAAGAAGCAGGCACAACAGGCGATATGACAGTTAACGGAAACTTGAACCACAACGGTTATATGGCAGTGTTGAACAACGCAGGTATGTTGAACTTGGGTGCTAAAGTTACAAATAACGGTGGTGCCGTAAAAGATGCTCAAGGCAACTTGGCAGGTGGCTTCTACGCTATCTCAAGAGGCAACGGTACTGGTGTTAACGTAACTAAAGACTTCAACGCAACAGGTAACGGCGAAGTTCTTATTAAAAACAAAACAGGTAACAATGGTTTGAATTACGCAACTGGTGCTACAATTAACACTTCAGGTTACCAAGCAGCATTGGTTAACAGAAAAGGTGATTTGAATGTTGCAGGTGATATCGCAGCAAGAACAATCATTGTACGTTCAGGTACCGAAAGCGATCCTTCAACAGGAACCTTCAAAATCAACGGTACATTGACACCTCAAGTAACTGACGGTAGCTACATCGTTAACTGGTACAAAGGCGGCGACGCTAATGCCGTAAACGGCGACCCTACTAACGGTGCTAAATACTCAGGTGTTGAAATCAGACAAAAAGAAATTAAATAGTTCTTTTTGAAAGGTTATAACTTTAGAGGAGCGGAGGCTTTCAGCCTCCGCTCAACTTTTATCTAAATTCAATTACCAAGGATAATCCTTAGTAATCTTCCAACCGTTTTTTGCTAAAATAGTTGTGCAACCTAAACAACGTGGGCAACCAATATAACAGTCATTTGGTTCTGAATAAGGCTCAACATATTCAGGTGGATTTGCACCATTTCTCCAGGTTTTGCCGAATTGAAACCAAAACCTGCGACGAGGGATATTTACAGAATTTTGTATATCTTTTTTAGACGGATAATAAATAATATCCCCACCATTTCCGTCAATATAAAAAAGCATTATACCGCCATCCAACATTTCACTACAGACAGCATTATGATTATAACCCGTTTCATAACAACTATAATATTCGGAGACTTTCATATAGGGATAAACAAACGTTTTTAAAAAATCTAAATTTTCATTATAGGAATAGGCTTTACCAATTATAATACTACCAACAGGATTATTGCCGTTTGCAATCGATAATTGAATAGCTTGATTTATTTTTGAATAAAAGGTTTTAACCTTTGTTTCGGTTGCATGTTTTTGGTAATTCGTTATTAAAGCTGGAATTGTCATCGCCGTAACCACACCGATTATACCGAGTGTTATCAATACTTCCGCTAACGTAAACGCTTTTTTCATGTTTTATGCTCCAAAATTTCTGTATTCCTTTTTTTATTATGGACAATTTTTGAGCATAAGTACACCGCCCCGCCACACCATA
>CAVKDD010000077.1:0-6467 GCA_963654845.1 Acutalibacteraceae bacterium
GAACAGCACGAGCAGAGTGCGTAACGAAGTGAAGGCACGTTTAATGCGAGTGCGGCGTTCCAGCATCTCTTTAATAACCAAAATAATTCAAAGTATTAAGTCCCCAAAACCTTTGTTATACCTTGACATGAAGAGACCCTGAAACAAGATTCAGGGTGACCTCTTGGGATACGTTGTTATCTTTTCATAATGATAAAAAGGTGGAAATCGCTCCGCTTTTTCCACCCTCCCAAGAATTGTAAGCCTTTCAGAATAACTTTGCAAATTCTACCAATAAAAAAATTACCCTGAACTTAAGTTCAGGGTAACCTTTTTTCATCTTTTCAATTTTTAATATGTGAAATTATTATTTACCATATACGTTCCGTTTGAAAGTTCTCTTGCAATTTCGATTGCTTTTTTCAACTGAACATCGTTTTTATTCTTCACGTCCTCTTCGGTAAATTCCACCAATACGTCAGGTGTAATGCCTTTTTTGTGAATATCCGTACCGTTTGGAGTTAAATATTTTTGAATTGTAATATTTATACCCGAATTATTCGGAAGTTTATTGATTTCTTGAACCAAACCTTTACCAAATGATTGTGTACCAACGATTACGGCTCTTTTGTTATCCTTCATCGCACCCGAGAAAATCTCACTGGCTGATGCGGAACCCTTATCCACAAGGATTACCAACGGTTTTGTTGTCAAGACACCTCTTGTTGCCTTTTGAGTTTCCTTATATCCGTCACGGTCAACCGTACTAACAATAGCACCGCCATTCAAGAACATATCGGAAATATAAATCGCATTACTCAACAAGCCGCCCGGATTTGAACGTAAGTCGATAATAAACGCTTTTTTATACGGTGAATTTTGCAAAATTTCCGAAACTTCTTTAGATGCGTTTCTGCTGATAAAAGAACTCAATCTGATATAGCAAATATCCTTTGGCATATTGATATTTTCAGGAATTTTTTGAGAAACCGATTTAATTTCAATCTCCGCTCTTGTAATCGTATATTCTCTAGGTTCTAAGTCTTTACGTTTGACAAGCAAGCGAACCTGAGTTCCTTCTTCACCACGAATTTGGTCAGCCGCTTTGTCAACAGTGATACCTTTTGTACTTCTTCCGTCAATCGCAAGAATTTCATCATCCGCCAACAAGCCTGCTTTCTCGGCAGGTGTATCCTCAATCGGAGCGATAACCATTAATTTGCCGTCTTTTACACCGATTTGAATACCGATACCCTTCAACGAACCTTTGATAGAACCCGTTTCATCCGAAAATTCTTTCGGGTCTAAAAATTTTGTATATGGGTCATTCAAACTTGCAACCATTGTTTCGATTGCAACATAAGCATCCTCATCTGTTCTGATTACGTTGTCATATTTGTGACGCCATTTGCCCCAATCCTGCTCGTTATTTGTCGGGTCAACATATTTTGTGTTAATCAAACGCCACACATTGTCGTACAATTCAACCGGAGTTGACGCCTGAACATTTGAACGTACAATCCAGCCAAACAAAAAGATAAATATTGCTAAAAATATAATACTTCTTTTCATAATTTTTCTCATTCTTATTTACACCTCCAATAACCTCACCTGTTTAGTTCAGACGAAACTTTTACAAAAAAGTTTCCTTAAAGGAAATATGTGAAGTTATTATAAACTTATATTAACACATTTCACCCAAAATGTGAAATAGAATTATCTCTAATAATCGCAAGGTGAAAAAATTAGTCTTTAGCAAATTGTAACAACTTGAAACCACGGGCTTTTTGCTTAGCCTTAACGTCCGGTAATTCGTAACATTTCACGCATCTTGCCTCGTAAGTTTCATCTCCGCCAATCATAATCAACGGTGAATTTTTATCGGCAGGTTTGCCGTCAATAAGTCTTTGAGTTCTTGTGGCATGCTCACAACCGCATTTCATACAAACGGCATGTAATTTATCAACCGTAGTTGCGATACTTAGCAATTCAGGCATTGATCCGAACGGTTCGGCTTTGAAATCCAAATCCAAGCCCGTACCGATAACTTTTCGACCTTCGTTCATCAACTGTGTAATAACTTTTGAAATATTTTTGTCAAAAAACTGCAATTCATCAATCGCAACAACTTGAGCATCTTTGACCAAACTCAAAATCTGTACGGAATGTTTAACCTTGACCGCATCTAACCACAAGCCGTTACGAGATTCAATATAATCGCCTTTTGCTCTTGTATCAACATCAGGAGAAATAACAATAACTTTCTTTTTGGCAATAATACAACGTCTGATTCTGCGTAAAAGCTCTTCTGTCTTTCCGCAACTCATAGGACCCGTAATTAATTCAAAACTATATCCGCTCATTTATCTGATTTCTCCCGTAAATTTTCCCTTTTCAATAATTATAAAACTTCAAAACTAAATTTGAAAGTAAAAATTTGTAAAACTTAAAAAATATTAAAACGAGCACTCAGAACCTGAATGCTCGCTTTTGGAATTTTATATGTTATTAGTTAAAAATTATTCAACATATTCTTCTAAACGTTTTTTACGGTTAGGGTGACGTAATTTTCTCAAAGCTTTTGCTTCGATTTGTCTGATACGTTCACGAGTAACACCGAACAACTGACCAACTTCTTCCAAAGTTCTTTGGCGACCGTCATCCATACCGAAACGTAATCTCAATACATCTCTTTCTCTTGGAGAAAGTGTACAAAGAACTTCTGCCAAGTCTTCTTTTAACAATTCTGATGCAACCATTTTAACAGGAGCATCTGCTTCCTTATCTTCAATAAAATCGCCCAAACGTGAATCTTCTTCTTTACCGATTGGAGTTTCCAATGATAAAGGTTCTTGTGCAATCTTGATAATTTCACGAAGTTTTGAGATTGAAACGTTCATTTCTGCTGCCAATTCATCTTCTGTCGGTTTTCTTGACAAATCTTGAGCCAATTTTCTTGTAACTTTTTTCAATTTGTTGATAGTTTCAACCATGTGAACAGGAATTCTGATTGTTCTTGCTTGGTCTGCGATTGCTCTTGTAATAGCTTGTCTAATCCACCAAGTTGCATAAGTTGAGAATTTGAAACCTCTTTCGTGGTCAAATTTTTCAGCCGCACGAATCAAACCTAAGTTACCTTCTTGAATCAAGTCCAAGAACAACATTCCACGACCAACATATTTTTTAGCAATACTTACAACCAAACGCAAGTTTGCTTGAACTAATTTTCTTTTTGCAATAGCTCCCGGAGTTCCGCCTTCCAAAATCTTTCTTGCAAGTTCGATTTCTTCGTTTGCGGATAATAATTTAATTCTACCGATTTCACGAAGGTATAATCTTACAGGGTCATCAATCGCAACATTTTTCGGCATTTCCAAATCGCTTTGGTCAGCTTCTTCGTTATTGTGAATCATGTAAATATCATCACTGTTAATTTTTTCACCGATTTTTGAAGAAACAATGTCTTCAATGTTGTCAGTAGAGATATCTACGTTCATGTAATTCATAGAGTCATTTCCGTTATCTAAAACAGAATCTTCGTCAATATCATGTAAATCCAGTGTTTCATCATCTTCCATAACACTAACGATTGAACTTGATTGTCTTTTTTTTGTCATCTATATTTTCTCCGATTTTTGTCTTAAATTCTTAATTTTGTCACGAAGCCGCATTTGAATTTTCAGGGCTTCAGGGTCATCATCACTAACACCTTTATACATCTTTCTGATGTTTTCAGTTTCTTTAAGGTGTTTGCATCGATTTATTTTATCTATGGTTTCATTTATCACACTTTCAAAATCTTCTTCAGATAATCCTTTATATACCTCTGCTGTTGCTATCAGCTCTGATAAAAGTGTCTGAGCTTCACTGTTATCAATATATTCAGTATATAAATGTTCGATTAATTCCTTCACATTATTTACGGTCTGAGTTAATTTGTCAATCGTAGATTTTACATTTGTTAATAATTCGTCTTCAAACGTAACTTCTTTGACCATTTCTTTTATTTGAGTAAATGTTTTAGGACAGTCGATTACAAAAAAACCGCTCAATAAAATTTTTTGCGCTTTTTGTAACACAGATTTATTTTTTGTTACATTTTTAACAATTTTCTCGGTATAAGAATAGTTTGAACGTTCATAAATCATCATTTCGTTTTTTATTGCATTGGCGTCAATAGAGAGAACTTGAGCCACCGAGTCGATATATTCGGAACGTATAATTCTGTTTTTAATCTCATACAAAATCGGGATAATTTGCTTAATATATTGAGCCTTTTCTTGCGGAGTTTTGTAATTATCTTTTTCCTTCAAAATACTGTTCAATTTGAAATCAATAAATAACGGAGCCTGCTCCATATACATTTTATAAGCATCCGCACCGACAGAACGTATAAATTCGTCAGGGTCTTTACCTTCAGGCGGAGCAACTACCCTAATTTCGCAGGCATAACGGTCTTTATCGGATGAGACAAAACTTTCGTCAAATTCTTTAAC
Organism: Acutalibacteraceae bacterium; assembly: GCA_963654845.1. Classification (GTDB taxonomy): domain Bacteria; phylum Cyanobacteriota; class Vampirovibrionia; order Gastranaerophilales; family Gastranaerophilaceae; genus Zag111. The sequence goes on from CAVKDD010000077.1 coordinate 4,476, forward strand.
ATCACCCAAACCCGCAAAAACATCTTTAATAATCTGAGCCCCACGAGAAGTTGCCTTTTGCCCCGCAGAATCCGTATCAAACGACAAATAAATTCTTCTTGATTTTGTATAGCGTGATAAAAGCTTCACATGGTCTGTTGTCAAGGAAGTTCCGCACGCCGCAACACAGTTTTCAATTCCGTGAGCCTGAGAAGAAATTACGTCAAAATACCCTTCCATTAGCACCACAGAATCGTTTTCTTTTATTGCCTCTTTTGCCGTATATAAGCCGTACAAAAGTTTTCCCTTGTTATATATTAAAGAATCCGAAGAGTTTAAATATTTCGGTTGTTTGTCTTTTTCAAAAGTTCTTGCACCAAAGGCGACAAAATCCCCGTTCTCATTCTGAATAGGAATAATCAATCTGTCATAGAACCTGTCAACATAATGATCTTCACGTTTGTGGATAAGCCCTGCTTTTTCAAGCACTTCAACAGAAAAATCTCGTTTCAATTCATCATAAAGATAAGTATATTTTTTCGGAGCCATACCAAGATGAAATTTCTTGATAATATCGGTTGAAATTCCTCTATTTGTAAGGTATTTCATAGCAAAATCAGTTCCCGCATCTTTATTTCTCAACAACAAATCGTGATACAATTCGGCAGAAACCATTGTCGCTGCAAGCATTTGCTCTTTTAATTCCTTAATAGAACCTTCGTTAGAAGATTTGTGAGATTGCGGAACTTCTAAATCAAATCTGTCCGCAAGTTCAAGGATTAAATCTTTAAACTCGATATTACGGGTTTTCATGATGAATTTCAAAGCATCACCCGTTTCGCCACAACTGAAACACTTGTAAATTCCCATGTGCGGAGTTACGCAAAAAGACGGGTTTTTATCCTTATGGAACGGACACAAGCCCCAATACTGCTTACCACGCTGTTTCAAGACAACTTCACGGGATACAACTTCCACTATATCCAGTCTGTCTTTTATCTGTTGTATTAATTCATCCCACGAGGTAACCATATTAGCATTGTAACACCAATAAAAGGTTAGTTAAACGGTTTTAGAAAAATATCATATTTTCGTATTACAAATTTCAGGACAAAATAAAAACCGACTTGCTAAAAATCGGTTTCAAAATGTCAAATTAAGTGTGTTAGGGGTTTTATTTTATGCAAATAAATCTGCGAAAGGTCCGTTAGGGTCTTGAATATGAGCGGCAACCGCACCGTCTTCGGCTCTTTTCAACCCAGGAAGGACTGTTTCATTCAATCCTGTTGTAACACTGGCAACTTGTTGAGCGGAAACCTTGTAGTTATAACCCAAACTTGCCAAAATAGCGTTTGTTTCGTCAGCGATTTCTTTGTTTTCCAAAGAGAAATTACCGAATTGAGAAACATACACATATTGTGATTTTTGTGCTAACAAATCTCTATCATCGTCCAAACCTTTGAATACAACATCAGAAGCAACATCTTTAACTTCTTCTTGAGCAACTTTTTCAGTTTCTTTTGCATTTGATTTGGTAATTCTTAAATTGTAATTATTATAACCGTTATTGAAATCATTAAATTTGATTGACATTTCGGTTCTCCTTATTGCTTACTTACAATATAAGTTACGGCATGATTTTTAAGAATCTTTAGCAATAAGACAAAAATTTCTTATTTTTTGTTACATTTGTTTACATGTGTGGGTGAAGTTTCAATATTAGTAGGTATAGCAACAAAGCATTTTGTCATTTTGAAAAGATTAAAAGTAGGTTGGGAAAAGCGGAGCGATTCCCAACATTTCGTAATTATGAAAGGCTAACAAAGTTCCTCAAAAGGGTCACCCTGAACTCGTTTCAGGGTCTCTTCATGGCAAGGTGTAACAAGACTTACTCTCTAAAATTATTGTAAAATTATGTTCCCCGCTGGCAGGCACTAGCTGAACCGGCGAAGAATGAGCCGAGTGAAACTGCGTGCCGTATGGCTGGAACCGAAATCTTTGATTTCGAAGGGG
>CAVKDD010000078.1:0-6413 GCA_963654845.1 Acutalibacteraceae bacterium
GAATTTGCACTTTGTGCGTTAGCACCGTCTTTTTGTACTGCTTCGTAAGCTTTTTGAGAAATAGCAAACATTGTTTGTTGCAATTCTTCTGACAATTTTTTCAATTCGTCAACTGATTTATTTTCATCAATAGCTTTTTGCAAAGCAGTTTTTTGTTCTTCTAATTTTGATTTGTCGGCAGCATCGATTTTGCCTTCAAAGTCTTTGATAACTCTGTCTGCTGAAGCAATCATACTTGAAGCATTGTTTCTGATTTCAGCTTCTTCTTTTCTTTTCTTATCTTCAGTTGCATTTGCTTCTGCTTCTTTAACCATTTTGTCGATATCTGCTTCAGACAAGTTAGAAGAATTTGTAATAGTGATTTTTTGTTCTTTGTTTGTTGCTTTATCTTTAGCAGATACGTTTACGATACCGTTTGCATCAATATCAAATGTAACTTCGATTTGAGGAATACCACGCATTGCAGGAGCAATACCTTCAAGTCTGAACATACCCAAAGATTTGTTATCTCTTGCCATTGGTCTTTCACCTTGAAGAACTTGAATATCAACTGCTGTTTGGTTGTTTTCCGCAGTTGAGAAAGTTTGAGATTTAGAAACAGGGATAGTAGTGTTTCTTGGAACTAATGGAGTCATAACGCCACCCAAAGTTTCAATACCCAAAGTCAATGGAGTTACATCCAACAAGACGATGTCTTTAACTTCACCGGCTAGTACACCTGCTTGGATTGCAGCACCAACCGCAACAACTTCATCAGGGTTTACTGATTGGTTAGGTTCTTTGCCTGTGTAATCTTTAACCAATTTTTGAACTGCAGGGATTCTTGAAGAACCACCAACTAATACAACTTCATCAATGTCTGATTTTGAAATTCCTGCATCTTGAATTGCTTGTTCAACAGGCTTTTTACATCTTTCAAGTAAGTCGTAGCTTAATTCTTCAAATTTTGCTCTTGTTAAGTTCAAGTCTAAGTGTTTTGGACCGTTAGCATCAGCTGTGATGAATGGCAAGTTAATGTTTGTTTCAAATACTGAAGACAATTCACATTTTGCTTTTTCAGCAGCTTCTTTAACACGTTGCATTGCTTGTTTATCACCTGTCAGGTCAATGCCTTCTTGTTTTTTAAATTCTTCGCAAATCCAATTCATAACTTTTTGGTCGAAGTCATCACCACCTAAGTGAGTATCACCTGAAGTTGATAAAACTTCGTGTACACCGTCACCGATTTCAAGAACTGAAACATCAAATGTACCACCACCTAAGTCAAATACCAAAACTTTTTCTGATTTATCTTTTTCAAGACCGTAAGCCAAAGCAGCTGCTGTCGGTTCGTTTACGATTCTCAAAACGTCTAAGCCTGCAATTTTACCTGCATCTTTTGTTGCTTGTCTTTGTGCATCGTTGAAGTATGCAGGAACTGTGATTACTGCAGAGGTAACTTTTTCTCCAAGATAGTTAGAAGCATCATCAGCCAATTTTCTCAAAATCATTGATGAAATTTCTTGTGGAGTATAATCTTTACCTTCGATGTTTACTTTGTAATTTTCGCCCATGTGTCTTTTGATTGAAGCGATTGTTTTGTCAGGGTTTACGATTGCTTGACGTTTTGCTAATTGACCAACCAATCTTTCACCTGTTTTTGAAAAACCTACGATTGAAGGTGTTGTTCTTGAACCTTCTGCGTTTGCGATAACGGTTGGTTTACCACCTTCCATTACTGCTACTACCGAGTTTGTTGTACCTAAGTCGATACCAATAGTTTTAGCCATAATTTTTATCTCCTTTACTTAATTTTTCTTTTCACTTCTTTATATTATTGTTATAACATCTTTTTTTAAGAACCTTAAAAAAATAAACAAAAAATTAACATTTTGAAGAAGTTTCTTAATTTTTTCGTTGAAAAGTAGTTTTGTTGCAAAAATTTTGGGGGTATTTTGCAATATATATTATCCATGATAAAATAAAACTATGGAAAGAAAACCGATAGTAGCAATAGTAGGAAGACCGAACGTAGGAAAATCCACCTTCGTAAATCGTCTTGTAGGTGCAAGACATTCGATTGTTGACGATTTGCCGGGGGTTACTCGTGATAGAATTTATTTTGATGTTGAATGGCAAAACAAAGCCTTCACGGTAATTGATACGGGCGGAATTATTCCCGGGGATGAAGATGATATTATGGTTTCGATTTTTGACCAAGCAAAATTGGCGTGCGAAGAAGCCGAAAAAATCATTTTCCTTGTTGACGGAAAAGACGGTATAAATCCGATTGATTATGATATTGCAAATATTTTAAGACAATCGGGAAAACCTGTGTTTGTTGCCGTAAATAAATGTGACAATCCCGAATCTTTGCTGATGATTAGCGATTTTTATGCGTTGGCACTCGGTGAACCTATTGCAATTTCCGCCTTGCACGGTAGCGGTGGTGTCGGTGATTTGTTAGAACTTGTGACTTCCGATTTCAAAATTTTGGAAGAAACGGAAGACGATAAAAGAATTAAAATTGCGATTGTAGGTCGTCCTAATGCGGGCAAATCCTCAATCGTTAATGCCTTGCTAAATGCCGACAGGGTCATTGTTTCTGACGTATCAGGAACGACAAGAGATAGTATTGACAGTCATATTACTTATAAAGACACCGATTTTACCATTGTTGATACTGCGGGTATCAGAAAAAAATCAAAAGTTGATTACGGTGTTGAAAAATTTGCGGTAGATAGAGCAATTCGTTCAATTAGAGATTGTGATATTGCACTGTTGGTAATTGATGCAAAAGAAGGAATTTCAGATCAAGACAAAAAAATCTCTTCAATAATTACGGAATCAGGCAAAGGTTTGATTGTTGCAATCAATAAATGGGATTTGATTGAAGATAAAAAAGCCAATACAATAAACAAATTTGAAAAAGAATTGGCTGTGGATATTCCGTTTTTGAGTTTTGCTCCGAAAATTTTTATAAGTGCCGTGACAAAACAACGTTTGGGACAAATTTTTGAGGAAAGCGTTAATGTTTACGAACAGTGTACAAAACGTATTTCTACAGGTTTGTTGAATAAAGTTATCAATGAAGCGTACGCACTAAATCCGCCAACAAGTTTCAAGGGTAAGAGATTAAAGATTTATTATATTACTCAGGCGAAAACTCAACCGCCTACATTTATTTTGTTTGTAAATAATGAGGAATTGTTGAAAGATAGCTACAAAAGATATTTGGAAAATAAATTGCGTGAAGCCTTCGGTTTCTTCGGAACACCGATTAGAATTTCCGTTCGACAACGTGGCGAAGGTAAAAAGAGTAAATAATAATTACGCTTTTTAAATGAGTAAATCGCTTGTTATAAAATTTGCAAAAATTTTCTATGTTTTCAGAATGACGAAAAACTTGTAAAAACAAATAGAACAAGATTTTAGGAGTTTAATCCATTGATTTATTTTGATAATGAAAGAGATTCTGAATCAAGTTCAGAATGACTAATAGGTGCGCCTACCAAGTAGCTCGTCATTCTGAAAGGCTTAAAAAATCCTTTGAGTGTCCGAAAAGTGATTTTTAGCCTATTCAGAATCTGTTTATAATTCATCCAATTCCCACATAAAACAGATTCCGGATCGGAGTCCGGAATGACTATTTGGTGAGCCTACCAAACTAAATGTCAGGCATTGCCTTAAATAAGGCTATTTAACAATTCCGTATTTTTTCTTTAATGAGATTATTTTATTATATGACTCGTCTATTTTATTTTGAAGTTCGGGGTCATTTAAGGCTTTTTTATAAATTTCTTCAATTATATTAATTGTTTTATCTGTCGAATTTCTATAAATAAACATGTTCAAACCTGCTCGAATGCCCATTTCGCAGGCTTCAACCTCACCAAATTTTGAAACACCTTTCATTATCATATCGTCAGAAATCACAACTCCGTCAAATTTCAAATTCGTTCGCAAATAATCAATCGAATTTTTGCTTAATGAGGTCGGGATTACCTCTTTTTCAAAGCATTTGCAATGAAGATGTGCCACCATAACCATTTCCGCCCCGTTTTGAATTGTAAATTTGAACGGCTTTATGTGGTATTTTTCCATAGTTTCGAGTGATAAATTTATCTCAGGCAGGGTTAAATGGCTGTCGCTTTCTGCATCTCCGTGTCCCGGGAAATGTTTAACGCACGGAATAATTCCGAAATTTTTGTAGGCTTTCGATACGATTTTTTCACCCTCAATAACTTTATCGGGGTTTGATGAAAATGCCCGCTCCCCGATTATCGGATTTTTCGGATTTGTGTTTGTATCAATGCAGGGTGCAAAGTTCAAATTTATTCCAAAAGATACCAATTCTTTTGCAATCTCTTCGGTTTGATTTTTTAAAAACTCAGAACCTTTTTCAAATGCAAATTTTGCGGACAAATATTTTTTGCCCCCGTGTAGGTTTTCGGTACGCTCAACCCGTCCGCCCTCTTGGTCAATCGACAAAAACGGCGAAATCATGCCTGCGGTTTTAACTTCTTTGATTAAATTTTTGAATTGCTCAACAGAATTGATATCTTTTGTAAAAAATATCATACCGCCAAGTCCGTTATGCAAGGCTGTGCGGTAGTTTTCGCCGTCAGTTCCGAGAATGAACATTTGATAAAGTTTTGTTTTTAAATCCATTTTTTATCCTTTGAACGCCAAATCCCAAACTTCAAACAAATCTGTCAATTTACCGTTTTTAACAACTTCTTGAATTTTTGAATGAATTTTGTTTAAATCTTCTTCTGACGGGATTACAAAACCTTCCGGAAGTTGCACGTCTGCTGAAGTTTTAGTGTTTACAAAACCGCAATTCAAAACCAAAAATTCCTTATAAAGTTCCAAAACTTTTACAAATTTCGGATTGATTTCATAATCTGTGCCGATATAATATTTTGCATCTTTTTTTAATTGGTCAAAAAATTCTATTGAAAAATCCGCTTCTTCAACGGTTTCTTCTTTGTCGTAAGTTCCGCCCAAGCAAGGATTACCTTCAATTTTATAATCGCTTGTATCTTTGATATAAACCGCCCAAAGCAGGCTGCCCAAGCAAAAACCTACGTTTGCTTCCGCCATGTTTACTAATTGCGGATACATCATTTTGAATTTCATTTTTCTTTGACCGAAGTTTCTGAATTGATTTATTGAATTATAAATATATTCAACTCCGATTGATAAAATTGTTGTGTGTTGGGCAAAACCCGGGTCAAATAAAACCATTTCTTCTGTTTTTGTCATTTATAATACCTCTGATTTCTTCTTTTTCTTTTTTAAAACTTTGTTTTGATATTTTTCATCATACTCAAATTTTGTTCCGTTGACAAAACTTTTAACAATCGCATTTGCAAAAACTCCTCTTGCCGACCAGTAAGAGGTGTGAGCAAGCAGTGCGGAACGTTTTGACCAAACACTCGAATTGTCGTAGATTACACCTTTCGGGTTTTCTATTGTCAAATCAAGAGCCTGTTCGATTTGCGGAATTGTTAAGTTTCTGCCTGTCGGAAATCCTAACGGGTCTTCTCTAAAATTAACCGTCAGAAAGTACAAACCGTTTTCCAAAATATATTTTATTGCATATCTGTTGTAAAAAGTAATTTCGTAATTTTTATCGGAAATATCTGAATAAAATAACGGAATCGGACTTGCAAAGTTTACAAACGCTTTGACCGTTCCTTCAGGAGCACAGTATTTTTCTGTTGCTTCATCAAGTTTCAAATAGTTTGCTTTTAATTGATTTTTATCTTGATTTAAAACTAAATGCCCCGTGTTTGAAAGTACGCCGATATTTCCTTTTTCATAGGTTAAAGCGGAAAGACATGTTTTATTTTTCGGATTATCTTTTACAAAATTCAAAATTTCTTCATCATCCGTCAAAACGCTGATGAGATTTTCTGTGTCAATATAAGGCAATTTATAGAGCATATATTGGTAATTTATAAAAGTTCCCGCAGAATATCCGTATAGGATAACTTTTTTGTTTTCCTTTGCCAATTCTTTAACTTCGTCATTTAAGGAATCAAGGAGCGGTAGCATATTGTGAGTTTTTTGTACCCAAATTGCATCGTGCATGAATTGAGTCAGCAAACTTCTGATTTCATAAGCAAGTGTTGAACTGAAGGCTTTTGAAATATTTAATCTGTCTTTTACAAAATCTAAATCCGTTTTGCTGTCGTAGCCCCAGAAAAATATTTGCGGGGTGTCATCAATAACGAGTTTGTTCTCTTTTGTCCATTTTTTTACGGTACTGTTTTTCTCAAATTTCTTTTTTATCACGGGATGTAATTTATTTACTCCCTTGATATACCAGTCCTTCATTTTTGTATCGTTGTTATTTGAACCGTTTATATATAAAAAGGTCAAATTATGTTCTTCTGCCATAGCGGGTATTGCAGTAAACATTGCCA
>CAVKDD010000079.1:0-6351 GCA_963654845.1 Acutalibacteraceae bacterium
TTCAGTACCGGCCAATTTAGAAGTGAAACCTGTTACAAAGTGGTACATTGCAGCGTTTTTGTCTAATCTTGAGATTGGAGGCAATACGCCGAACGCATCAGCTGTCAAGAAGATAACAACTTTCGGGATTCCGCCTTTTGAAGGAATTTGAGCGTTGTTGATGTAGTTAACAGGGTAACCTACACGAGTGTTTTCTGTTAATGAACCGTCTTCAAAATCAAATTCTCTTGTTTCAGGGTCCATAACAACGTTTTCAACCAATGAACCGAATTTGATAGCGTTGAAGATATCAGGTTCATTTTCTGCTGACAAGTGGATACATTTTGCATAGCAACCACCTTCAAAGTTGAATACACCGTCAGGTGACCAACCGTGTTCGTCATCACCAATCAACTTACGAGAAGGATCAGCTGACAAAGTTGTTTTACCTGTTCCTGAAAGACCGAAGAATACTGCTGTTTCACCTGTTGCAGGGTCCATGTTTGCTGAACAGTGCATAGGAAGAACGTTTTTCTTAGTCATAATGTAGTTCATTGTTGCGAATACGGATTTTTTGATTTCACCTGCATAACGTGAACCGCAAATGATGATTTCGTGAGCTTCGTAGTCGATTGCGATACAAGCTTCAGAATTTACACCGTCAACTTCAGGATCACATTTGAAACCCGGAGCACAAAGAATTGTGTAATCAGGTTCACCATAGCTTGCCAATTCTTCAGCAGTTGGTCTGATTAACAACTGGTGAATGAACATGTTTTGGCTTGCCAATTCGTTGATAACTCTGAATTTTTGAGTATAAGTTTTATCAGCACCTGCAAAACCGTCAAAAATGAATACTTCTCTGTTTTGAAGGTAAGATGCAATTTTACCCTTGATAGCATTGAATTTTTCTCTGCTGATAGGTCTGTTTACTTTACCCCAAGCGATATCATTGTGGATACTTTCTGTATCAACGATGAATTTATCCTTAGGTGAACGACCTGTGTATTTACCTGTAGTAACTACTAATGCACCTGTGTTGCTCAATGAGCCTTCACCACGGCGAAGAGCTGCTTCTGTTAATTGAGCAGGTGTCAAATTACGATAGACTGCCTTTGGTCCGATAATACCAAATTTTTCTATACCATAAGTTTCCATGTATTAACCCTCCTTTGTTATGCAATAAATGTAGTACAAACACTTTTAAAATGCAACAGACAAAAAGTTGTACAAATACTCGTAATAATACTTATAAATAAGTCTTATCGGAAAATTTATGATAAAATATTTTTAAAAACAAAGGGGGTTCTATGACTAGAGCAATTATTATGGTTATTGATTCAATGGGTGTCGGTGCAATGCCTGATTGCCGTGACTTTGGCGACATTCCTGAATGTAATACGTTAAAACATGTTTGTGAATTTAACAAAGGTTTAAAAGTTCCGAATTTAGAAAAAATGGGTTTGGGTAATCTTCAAGATTTTATGGGAATTTCTCCTGTCGAAAAACCAACCGCAACTTACGGAACATTAGTTGAAAAATCAAAAGGAAAAGACACCACAACAGGTCACTGGGAAATCGCAGGAATTACACTCGACCGAGCATTTGCAACCTTCCCGAACGGTTTTCCCGAGGAAATAATTAATAAATTTATAGAAGAAACAAATTGTGGCGGAGTTTTGGCAAACTGTCCCGCAAGCGGAACAGCAATTATTGAAAAACTAAACGAAGAACATCACGCAACAAAATTTCCGATTGTTTACACATCAGCTGACAGTGTTTTCCAAATTGCCGTTGACGTTGATGTTATTCCGTTAGAAACTTTATACGAATGGTGCAGAATTGCAAGAAAAATTTTGACAGACGGAAACTACTACGTTTCCCGAGTAATCGCAAGACCTTATCATCTCGTTGACGGAAAACCCGTAAGAATTTCAAAAGACAGACGTGATTATTCAATCGAACCTATCGCTCCGACCTTATTAAATGAAATTAAAGAAGACGGCGGAAAAGTCGTAGCAATCGGCAAAATTGAAGATATTTTCTCAAAATCTGGAATTACCCACGCCATCCACACGGGCTCAAACAAAGAAGGGCTTGAATTGACACTGAAAGCAATCAAACGAGAACTTCCGCTTGAAGAAATTGCCTATGAAAAAGGTAAAAATTACAACGACAAAGAAATTATTTTCACAAACCTTGTCGATACGGACATGCTTTTCGGACACAGAAACGACCCAGCCGGTTATGGGCATGCCATAGAAGAAATTGATTCTTACGTTGCTCCGATAGTTGACGCAATGGAAGAAGACGATTTGCTTATAATTACCGCCGATCACGGTTGCGACCCGACAGTTCCGGGAACCGACCACACAAGAGAAAAAGTACCTGTATTGATTTATTCAAAAAAACGTCCGTCAGCAGGAAATCTCGGCGAAGTTTTGGGATTTGATACCATTGCAAATTATATAAGAGATTGGTTATAAATTTTAAAAAATTGTTGTAGAATTTTTTAGATTTTTGTTATATAATTTTGTTGTGGCGGATAAAACCACGCAGTAAAATAAGGAGAATAAAAAATGACAGTTAAAGTTAATGACAGTTGCGTAGCATGTGGTGCTTGCGAATCTATTTGTGATGCAGTATTTTCAATCGAAGACAAAGCAGTAGTTAATGATGCTGCTGTTGCTGATAACATTGATGCTGTAAAAGAAGCAGTTGATTCTTGCCCAGTTGGTGCTATCGAAATGGAATAATTAAACTGAAATAATTACAGAAAACAGGAGTTGCAAACGCAGCCCCTGTTTTTTGTTGGGAATTAAAAATCGTCCCAAAAAGTCACCCTGAACTGACTAATAGGTGGACTTACCAAAGTAATCGTCATTCTGAAATGAAACAAACAATCAAACGAAAAGGTCACCCTGAACTGGTTTCAGGGTCTCTTCATGTCAAGGGACAACAAGAGTTTTAGTGACTAAATTATTTGTATTATTTTGATTTTGGAAGAGATGCTGGAATACCAAGTAGGAACATGAACACATATTACCAGCCCCAATGTAGGTCGGAATTGCCATTCCGACACTTAAATTTATGCTGTCGGCATAGCAATGCCGACCTACCTTCCAAGTGGCTGTATAACTTATTTTACCCCCCTTCGAAATCATAGATTTCGGTTCCCCCTCAAGGGGGGCACATTATTTCATGTATGCCCAACCGACTTTTTGAAACCGACAATTTTAACTTACTAATATAATTTTTTTGCAACATCAAGCAGGAATTTTAATTGCATGTCACTTAGATTTTTGGTGAAAAATTCCAGTTGTAATAACAATTCTTCACGAGTTTGCAAATTTTCCGCTTTAAAAAACTCTTCAAAATTTACATGCAAAACATTACTCAATCGCTCAATCAAATCACTTGACGGAAAACTTCGCCCCGTTTCAATAAAAGACAAGTGTCTTGGTGCAACATTTACCAGCTCCGCAAGTTGCTCTTGAGTTAATTTGTTCTGTTTTCGTATAGTTTTTAAATTCTTTGCAAAAGTTTCTTTTAGCGTCATAATCACTCCTAAAGTGATAATACGAATAATCATAAACTTTTTACACGATATTTAAGGTAATAACTTGTTGCTAAAATTAGAAATATAATCTATAATATACTTATAAAAGGTAATATTCTATAGGTAAATTATGAAAAATAATATCAAATCACTTAAAAAAGCAAAAGCTTTTACACTCGCAGAAACCTTGATAACACTCGGGATTATCGGGGTAATTTCAGCAATAACACTCCCCGCCCTGATGACAAAAATTACAAATGTTCGCAACACCGCCATGCTAAAAGAGGATTACGCAATTCTTCAACAGATGATGTTAATGGCAAACGACAAAGGTGCTATCGGAAGCATTGTAAAAGGAAACGACATTGACGAAATGAAAAAATGGTTTGAAACATTTTTCCTACCGAATATTAAAACTACCGCCGTTTGTTATAACCAATGGGGCTGCTGGAACAAAAACGTAAAAACTCCTGACGGGCAAAAATATCAGGGAAATTCGATTTGCGGAGCTCAAACAATTTCGTTTATTTTAAATAACGGAAGTTACGTTTGCATGGACGATTTTGGAGATTCAAGATTTGGTGTTGCACCGCAAGGAGTAACTATCGGACTTCTCGTTGATATAAACGGCGATAAACAACCAAACATCATCGGAAAAGACATTTTCGCAATGGTTTTCAAGGGTGACAAACTTCTTCCGGGCGGTTATGAGATGACAGATGCACAAATTGAAAGCAACTGTAGCACTAACAGTTCCGGCGGTTATGGCGGAACTTATTGCATGACAAAAGTTCTAAAACAAAACTTCAAATTACCCGTAATAAAATAAGTAAAAAATAATTTACAGGGCATGTTCAAGATTAAGCAAAAACTTTTTTGCCTTCAAACCGCCCGCATATCCTGTCAAATTCCCGTTTTTGCCGACAACTCTATGGCAAGGAATAATTATTGAAATCGGATTATGCCCGACCGCTCCGCCGACAGCCTGAGCGGACATTCTCGAAATTCCTCTTTGTTGTGCGATTTTTTGTGCAATTTCGCCATAAGTAATCGTTTTCCCATAAGGAATTTCACACAAAATTTTCCAAACGGCTTGCCTAAACTCATTCCCGCAAGGTTTTAGCGGTAACGCTCCAATTTCGGGTTGATTTCCTTGAAAATACTCCTCAAGCCAACTCGTAACCTCTTGAAAAATTTTCAAATCTTGATTTTTCTCTCCGATGTCGCTACAAGTTCCACCAAAATATTTTTGTCCCTCAAGCCACAAACCAACCAATGCCTCGCCATCAGAGCACATTGTCAATTTGCCTATTGGTGAAATATATTCAGCGTTGTACAACTCAAACCTCAAAATTTACAAAATTTTTCCGAACATTTTTATTATACTATGTCGAAAATTTCGTTCAACAGGTTTAAGACTGTAAATTGTTTACAACGCAACTTCATTTAGCAAAGCAGAATTTTCGTTCAACAAAGGAATTTCGATAGAAAAGGAGTTTTTCGTTCCGTTATTTTCAAGCATAATTTTACCTTCGTGAGCCTCAATAATTTTTCTGCAAAAATACAAGCCCAACCCGACACCGCTATTATGTCCGAGCGGGTCACCACAAACATATTTATCAAAAATATTTGCTTTCAAACTATCAGAAATTTCTTCGCTTTCATTTTGGAAGCTGAATTTATAAAACTTTTCGGTGCGTTCAATCGTCACGGTAACAGTAGTGTTATCAAAAGCATAATTCACGGCATTATTGAGTAAATTTGCAAAAACTCGGCGAAGTTGAATTTCATCACCGTAAATAAAGTTTTCCATATCTTTCAATTTTGAAGCAATTTGAATTGAGACACCTTTTAATTTGCCCAAGTCACGAACTTCTTTCACGCATTTTTCAATCAAATACAGAACATCAAAATTTCCGAATTTCAGCTGAATAATTCCGCTGTTATCCCTACAGGTTTTCAACAAAGTACAAAGCATATCACGCATATATTTTGAAGATTCTATAACAAGCTCCATAATTTCCTGATGTCCCGAGTCGATTTTTCCGTAATATTCCTTATACAACATTTCCAAAGAACTTATTTGAGCCTGCAAAGGATTTTTCAAATCGTGAGTAAGCGTTGCCAAAAATAAATCACGTTGTTTTTCTAACTGTTTTTCACGGTCAATATTTTTAGCAATCGAAACAAGTCCGTTGACCTCGTTCTTAGAATTTATAATCGGTGCTTTGCTGATTTTATACCAATGTAATTTGCCGTCTTTATCCACGGCAGCTTTTTCTTTTTTCAATGGCTTTTTATTTTGCAAAACATAATTATCTTCATTTTCGACTTCTTGTTCCGCCTGCTCCATATCAATCACGATATCGTCAGAATACGCATCAACACCGTTAAAAACAAAGTTTTTGGAATTATCACTTGCGACAATCAAATTTCTGTCTTTATCCTTCATATAAACAAGAAGCGGCAAAGTTTCCAACAACGTATTCATCTGATAATTTTTATCAATCAATCGTGCTTTTAAATTTTCTTCTTTCGTAACATCAGACGATACCGTCAACAAACCTTGAATTTTACCGTCTCTGATAATCGGTGTCGTTGTTTGTTTAATTATTTTATTAATCCCGACATGCCTGAAAACATAACTGCGAGTTTCCAAAGTTTCGATAACTTTTTTAGAATTTTCAACAATTATATCAACACAATCATCTTCACCCAAGATTTTTGAAACAGAACTATTAATAATAGTAGCAGCAAACGCTTTGTCAAACCCCATTAACCTTATAAACGCACGGTTGTACGCAACGTAGTTC
>CAVKDD010000080.1:0-6339 GCA_963654845.1 Acutalibacteraceae bacterium
ATAACTGAAGTCCTTACCTTCAGCTTGCAATTTACCTGCAACTTCATGAATAAGATGTGCAGATTTAAATAAGGAGTTTTCAGAATTGACACCATTTAAAATAAGTTCAGTTGCATAAATCGGATTATTTTTTAATTCTGTAGTAAATTCATTTAAAGTTTTATCACTTTTGGCAAACTCTTTAACCAGTGTAATTGCAACCTCAACCATATCCTCACGGTCTTTTGCATTCTGTGGACGGCTAATAATTGAAGCAAGGGCGTTATTTGAAGAGCCGACTTGTTCTGCCAAAGCTTTTTGGAAGTATTTAATTTTGTCTTCATCTGACAATTTCGCATATTTTTCATCGCCTGCAATCATCATATCCGCAAGTGCAAGCAATTTTTCATCAGCAGATTTATTTTGGAATTCTTCATTTCCCAAAATCATTTTAATGCCTTTTTTCGTTTGATTACTTGTGGCTTCTTCCATTCTGGAAATAAGAGTTCCGTCTGAAAAATCTATTTTTTCACCTTTAGAATTTGCCTCTTCCAAAATGGCAATAGCACCAAGAGTAGCACGATTATTTAAGCCCCTCTGTATTGCACTGCCTGAGATTTTTTTATCATCTAATTGAATACCGAAAGTTTGAGCATATTCCGTCATTTTTTCGGTACAATAGGCTTTCTTATCTTCCTCTGACATATTTGCATATTCAGCATCATTTTTTGCCAAATAAGCATCCATATAAATATTCAACTTTTCTTCTGTTGATTTCATTTGGAAAGACTTATTCATTGCCGTAGCCAAAGGCACTAAAGTTTCACCTTGTGTTTGAGCCTGTGGTTGTGCTTGCTCATCACTTGTTTGAGTTGCATTTTCTGAAGCTTCTGTTTCTGTCGGCTTCAAACCTTGAAATCCGTTATCAATCAACTGATTATAAGTTTTCAACAATTTTGTTTGTTCAGGGGTTAATTCTTTACCCTCTTGTTGTTGAGTAATCAAATAATTATACAAATCACCTTCTGTCGGATTTTCAATACCTTGAGATTTTAGGGTTTGTACAATATCCTTTTTAGCAGAAATTTCAGAATTTGCAGAAGTTTGAGTTTGAGTAGAAGCAGATTGTGTTGAGGAAGTTCCGTTTTCTAAATTAGTTCTTTGGTTAAATTCAGCGGCAATCTTTTTAGAACCTTTGAACAATTTATCAGCTTCCGCATCAGACAAGCCCAAGCCGTACTTATTTTTGAACGCCTTGAGTTGTTCTTCAGGTGACAATTTCTTAAACTCTTCCGAATTTAAGTATTGAATAATCTCACTATTATTATTCTTCAACTCAGTAGCAGGTTGAGTCATATCAATAGGTTTGCGTACCTGTTTTGTTTCGGTCGTACTACCGCCCGTTACCTGTTGGGGTGCGGTTTGTTGCACAACTTCTGTTTTGATGTTCTTGTCTGTGATTGCCATTTTCTTTACTTATCCATACATTTTTTACATAACATACATGGTCTATATCGACATTTGTAGTAAATAAGTTTAGGTATTTTTGAAAAATATTTACAAATGTTAATATTCATTCGATAAAACCATTAAAAAGCAGGAAAATTCAATAACGAATATCCCTGCTCAATTTTAGTTTTAAATACTTTATCTTACTAACTTTTTGTAACTCTTGTTGGTCTTAAATTTGGAGTTGTAACTCTATTGTATTTAATATTAGTTCCATTAGAAAAATTAGATGAGTCTTGAATCAAATCTAAAACTTTTTGAGCTTGCTCATCAGGTAATCTCATATCGGTATAAGTACTGGTAATCTTATGGTCAGGAGATACAACCGTATTTCTAACGATTACACTACCCCACAACTCTTGTCCCGGAACATTATGAACAACAAATTCAGTTATTTTAGGTATAAAGTGTTTTGAATCTGACTTATAACCGTCAGGGAAAAGATGAACTACATTAACTATACCTTTTTTGTAATCTTCAGGTTGAACAAACACTAAATGATATTTTTTTCCATTTTGTCTAAATGTATCATGTAACAAAACTCTCTGTCTTTTATACTCATACTGATTTAAAGGGTCATAGCTTGCCTGTTGGACTTCGGGTAATTCTTCAAACGGAGCGATTGTTGCAGCCTCGTCCATTTCGCTTTCTGTCGGTAATGCTTGTACCATTTCAACTTTCGGTGCTAATCCGTTTTGTGCTGCTTTTGTTTCAGGCTGATTTGCATTCAACATTGCAGGAGACATTGCCATTAAAACAACTACAGGCACTTTCGCCAAATTTGCAGAACTACGACTTTCGTTTGCGTATAAATTTCCTTCCCCACTATCAGCATTATCTTTACGTCCGCCAAAACTCATATAATAGTTTGTTCTATGACTTGATAATGCACCACTTACAGGCATTACTACCATATTCTTGACTCCTTTTTTATTTCATTTTTGGGTATTTCTACCCACCCGCTAACATATATTGCTATGATTATAGCAGAAAATTTTTGTTTGTAAAGTAGCACTAAAATTTGTCTTCGTGTGTAGTTAATCCCAAAGTTGCGTTATTATCAATTTCAATAATATGTTTAATCAAACTATGAGCCATTAAAAGCAAAAACGGATTAATCTCGGTAGTTTGCGACATATTGATTGAAGCTGCCTGTTTATTTTCGGAATTTTGTTTAATATTATCATCCGTTTTAAAACTCAACACAGATTCCATTGAGTAAAATCCCTGTTCTTTTTCTATCCTTAATTTTAATTCTTTTTTCGGGAATTTATCGGAACTTGAAATATCAACGTGAACGGAATTTGAAGTTTCCAAAAACAAAGTTGCTTTGACAACACCGTAATTCAAGGTCGTTACGGTAATTACAAAAATACTGTCACTTGCTTCGCCCGTTTCCTCTTTGCGTTCCTGAACCTCAACATCAAAGCCCACGCCCTCTTCAAGCGGCAACCACGGCAAATACATTAACAAAAAGAGTTTCAAAGTCTTTTGCGGATTATTTTCGGCAGCAATAGAAATACTTGCATTGATAAATTTTGCCATTTCTTTCATCTGAGATAAATCGGAAATTCCTGATTTTGACGCCTCAGTCATATTCATAATAAGTTTTGCTATGGCAGCCTTCCCGTTTTTTTGAATAAGTTGAGCAAAAACATCAAGTTTAATCATTCCGCCCGACATAATATCAAGTTTTTTCAAAGAAGACTGCAATTCTTTTGCCAAAGCGATTTCAGCGGTTTCCTGAGCCTCAACCTCGATATCGACTTCATTAAGTTCCGTCAACATCTTATTTTTCATAAGTTCGGCATTATTTCGTTGCCAATTCAAATCCTGACGAATAATCTGTCCCGAAAGTTGCGTTTCAGCCATTGCAGCTTGTCCCATCATGCCTGTATTTTGCGAAGTCGGCTGACCGTTATTTGGCAAAGCCTTATTCTGTCCCGTCAAATTTTGCATAGTTTTTGCATTTTGAAGATAAGACTGTTGTGACAAAATCTGAGATTGAATATTTGAAATCGTTTTCGGGTGCATTTGCGGAGTTTGTTGCGGTTGTTGTTGAGCAAGCGTTTTATTAAGTTGTTCTTGCGGAATTTTTCGCTGAACCATATAAACAAACTCGTTCAAATTTTTAGGCAAATTCAAAACTTCTTTCAAATACGTTGCCCTATCAGCGTTTTGCAAAACGTTCAACTTGAGAGATTGTGCAACATTCTTAACCCCATGTCCCCAATTACTCAAAGCACTTCCGCTCGGAACATTGGGTTTTGAAGTATCCATAGGCACACGATTACTGTTTTGAACACCCGATGCAGAATTTGCCCCCGCCGTATTTGCAGCACTTGAGGGTCTGTTATAATTCTGCGTAAAATTATTCAAAAACTTTTTGATATTTATGCCCGCCATAGAATTAATTTAACTTATTTTTTTCAAAAAGTCTAGTTTTCTATAGGCAAATAAGCTTGCGGATAACTGTAATCCTCAATAAATCCTAAGTTTTTGTACAATCTGAAAGCCTGCAAATTGTTGGTTTCCGTTGTCGTATTAATTTCAGCAATCGGGACATTGCATTCATCAATCGCATTGATTACATAATCAATGGAATGTTTCAACATTATTGTTGATAAACCTTTGCCCTGATGTTCTTCCAAAATTCCGACAAGAGGAATATTTACAATAGTTCCGCCTGTCAAATTCATAAACGCAAACCCTACGGCTTCGCCGTTATACAACAAAACACTTGTAGAATTTGGCATAAATTCGGCATAAACATTATTCACAACCTTGTTTATAATATCCGCAGTACCTTCCATACTTGCAAATCTCGGGTCAAACAACGCATCCGCACTGTCTTTGAAAGATTCATGAATTACTCTTACGGCATCGTCAAGATACTTGTTATTCCAAGCCACCACCTGATAATCCTCAGGTAACGACATTACCCTTGCTCTTGCCAAAAGTTCTCTTGAATCGGGAGTATCAAATCTGAAACGCAAAACCTCAGTTCCGATAAACTTGAAACCTAATTTTGCAATTACGCTAATCAAATCTTTTTGAGCCCCCAACATCGGATAACATACGATTTTTTCACGTCTTAAAGATTTTGTAATATCTAAAAATTTCTCCAACAATTCTCTTGAAACTTCGTTAAAATCATCACTTTTTACGGAATGAATAATATTAAGTTCGATAGCTTCAGAAATTGCAGTCGTATAAACAAGAAATGCAACCATTTCATCTTCTTCAAACAAAACAATACATTTTATCAAATCCTTGTCTATCGCATCAACAAATCCGTCAAAATCCAACGGTTCAAGCTCGAAATTATATTCAGATGCTGCCTTTTTTCTAAAATCTTCATACAACGGCTCAAATTTTTCATACTCATCAACTGTTAATAATTTTGTATTATACATCTCTCATTCCTTATATATAGTGGTGCATTTTCTCTCTTTTTGTATTTATATAACGTTCGTTATACGGAGTAACTTCCGATGTTACTTTTATAATCTCGTTTACCTTCAATCCGTAACCTTCCAAACCTTTGATTTTTTTAGGATTGTTTGTTATCAAATCGAAAGTTGTATAGCCCAAATCTACCAAAATTTGAGCTCCTGTTCCGTAATCTCTCAAATCGGATTTAAAACCCAGTGAAATATTGGCTTCAATGGTATCTTGACCTTCTTCTTGCAATTTATATGCCTTAATCTTGTTACAAAGCCCTATTCCACGCCCTTCGTGGTCTGTCAAATACACAAGAGCTCCTTTTCCGTATTCGCTGATATACTTCAAAGCATTGTGAAGTTGAGAATTACAATCACATTTCAAACTGTGAAAAACATCACCCGTCAAACACATACTGTGAACTCTAACCGCAGGAACTTTATCTGAGCCGTCATCCATAACAAGTGCCACATGCTCAGAACCGTTCACCTGATTTTTGTAAGCATACAATTTAAAATTGCCGTAAGGTGTCGGAAGCATTGTTTCGGCTTCTCGAGTCACTAATTTCTCGGACTTCAAACGATATGCGATAAGTTCTGCCACCGAAATAAATTTCATATTATGTTCATCCGCAAATTGTCGCAAATAATCACGTCTTGCCATGTGTCCGTCAGGTGCCATAAGTTCACACATAACACCCGCAGGTCGATGAGAACACATTTTTGCCAAATCTACAACCGCTTCCGTGTGTCCCGTTCTTTCCAAAACACCGCCCGCTTTTGCAACACACGGGAATAAATGTCCCGGACGTCTTAAATCGGAAGGTTGTGCATCTCGTGCGATTGCAACTTCAACGGTTTTAGCCCTGTCATAAGCCGAAATTCCTGTCGTTACACCATATTTTTCATCAGCATCAATACTGATTGTGAAGGCTGTTTTCATACCTTCGGTATTTTGTTCCACCATTTGCGGCAAATCAAGTTGTTGTGCAATGTCTTTTGAAATCGCAAGACAAATCAAACCTCTAACTTCCGTTGCCAAAAAATTTATAATCTCAGGGGTAACTTTTTCGGCTGAAACTATTACATCCCCTTCATTTTCTCTATCTTCATCATCGGCAACAATTATCGGTTTTCCTTGTCTGAAATCCTCTAATGCCTCTTCTATACTGTCAAATCTAAACTTATCACTCATTATATGAACCCGTTTCCTTGTAAAAATTCAATACTTATACCTTTTTTATTATCTTTCGCAGACAAAAAATTTTCAACATATTTTCCCAAAATATCGGTTTCAATATTGACAAAATCGCCGATATTCAGCGTTTTTAAGTTAGTGTTTTCAAACGTATGCGGAATTATTGCAACCGAAACCACATCATCTGACAAATCAGCCACCGTCAAACTT
>CAVKDD010000081.1:0-642 GCA_963654845.1 Acutalibacteraceae bacterium
GCACCTGTATTATCTGCGACTTCTAGTCTTGTTTCTTGTTGTATCATTTTTCTTTCCTTTTAGTATTTTTATCTACTTCTTTGCCTCTCATTACGCTTTGGTAATGTTGCAATCCCCATTTTGGGGTACTGAAATTAGTTCAAGATGTTTAATAAACTATCTTGCTTTTTCAACTACTTCAGCAACTGCCCAACGTTTGTCACCTGAAATAGGTCTAGCTTCAACGATTCTTACGATATCGCCTTCGTTACAAACGTTTTCAGCATCATGTGCTTTATAGTTTTTGTTAAATTCCATAATTTTCTTATATTTTGGATGTGGTTCGTAAGACGCAACTTTTACTACTACAGTTTTGTCCATTTTATTACTAACTACAATTCCTTGTTTTTCTTTTTTAGGCATTTTGTACCCCTTTTTCTGTTATTATTGTTTTTGCTTGAGCGATAAGTTTCTTAGTCTTAGAAATACTTGCTGTATTTTCTAATTTGTGGGTTGAAAGTTGCAATCTTGAATCCAATAATTGTTTCTTCCAATCTACGATTGCACTTTGTAACTCATCTACTGATTTTTCGCGCATTTCACTTAATTTCATTTTACTTTTTTCCTTTATCTTTACTAACTTACCTTTTACGACCCGAGTTT
>CAVKDD010000081.1:652-6329 GCA_963654845.1 Acutalibacteraceae bacterium
CTCTCAAAAAGGTTCGTTTAGTTATTATGCTTGTTCTCTTGGTTGTTCAACTATCTTAACTTTGATAGGTAATTTTTGAGCAGCCAATTCAAGTGCATGAACTGCTACGCTTCTATCAAAATAATCAAGTTCAAATAGTAATCTGTTTGGTTTTACTACCGCTACCCAGTATTCTACGTTACCTTTACCTGAACCCATACGAGTTTCAGCAGGTTTTGCAGTGATTGGTTTATCCGGGAATATTTTAATCCAAACGTTACCGCCACGTTTGATTTCACGAGTCATTGCACGACGTGCTGCCTCGATTTGTCTGCTGGTAATCCAACCAGGTTCTACTGCTTGTAGTGCATATTGACCGAATTCAAGTTTTGTACCTCTTGTTTCGGTACCTTTCATTCTGCCTTTCATCATTTTGCGGTATTTAGTCTTTTTAGGCTGTAACATTATATTTTGCTCCTATTATTTTATACCTTTTTACTAGCTTTGAGATGTTGTATCAACATTTCTGCCACGTCTTGGACGTCTTCCTGATTTTTCGTCCTTGCTGTTTTTGTGTTTGATATTAGGGTCAGCCATTTCGCCAGGCATCAAGTTGCCTTTGAAAATCCAAACCTTAACACCGATTTTACCCATGATTGTATCAGCTTCAGTGAAACCGTAATCAACATCCGCTCTCAATGTTTGAAGAGGAATTCTTCCTTCTTTTGCCCATTCAGAACGTGCGATTTCAGCACCACCCAAACGTCCTGATACCATAACCTTGATACCTTGAACGCCTGATCTCATGGTTCTTTGCATTGCTTGTTTCATTGCTCTTCTGAAAGCAATACGTTTTTCAAGTTGTTGTGCGATTGATTCAGCAACTAATTGAGCATCTGCATCAATTCTTGCAACTTCAACTACGTTGATGATTACAGGTTTGCCAATGTATTTTGTTACTTCCTGACGAAGTTCATCAATACCTTGACCGCCACGACCAACAACGATACCAGGTTTCGCTGTTACAACTGTGATTGTTGTATTTTGTGCTTTACGGGCAATCAAAATTTTTGATACGCCTGCTGCATATAATTTTTTCTTTACGAATTTTCTGATTTTATCGTCTTCTTTTACAAATTGGCGATATTCTTTGAACTTAGCATACCATGTGCTAGCCCAGTTTTGAATAATGCCTACTCTGAATCCGGTTGGATGTGTTTTTTGTCCCATTTTATTATTTCCTATTTTGTTGTATCACTAACTACTAATGTAAGGTGTGATGTACGTTTCATTCTTGAATACATACGACCTTGTGCTCTTGTTCTTGCACGTTTGTATGTAACACTTTCGTCAGCAAAGATTTGAGATATCTTTAATGCTTCAGGTGCTACGCCATATTGCTCACGAGCGTTTGCTACTGCAGCCTTTAAGTTCTTTTCAACTACTCTTGCTGCAAAATAAGGCATAAAACGTAACATATCTTGAGCTTCAACAACAGCTTTTCCTCTAACTTCGTTAATTACACGGCGAAGTTTTCTTGCTGTCATTTTTATGTCTGTTTGTTTTGCTTTTGCTTCCATTTTTTTATCCTTTATTTAATATAAATATCACTTTGGATTATTTGTACTAACCTCTTTTTGCTTTGTCTGCACCGGCATGACCTTTGAATAATCTGGTTGGTGCAAATTCGCCCAATTTATGTCCTACCATTTGTTCGGTTACATATACAGGAACGTGAGTTTTTCCGTTATGAACAGCGATTGTATGGTTTAACATATCTGGTACAATCATTGATGCTCTTGACCAAGTTTTAATAACTTTCTTTTCTGAATTTGCATTCATTTTGTCTATTTTCTTTTGTAGAGCCTCTTCTACATATGCACCTTTTTTTAATGAACGTGCCATTTATTTCTCCTTTTACTCTTGTAAATTTTCTTGGAGAGAATGGTAATTTTACTTACCATTTCTCCAAATGCTTTTATTATCTAGTTTTTCTTCTTCTAACGATTAACTTATCAGAAGCTTTACCTTTTTTACGGGTCTTATGGCCAAGAGCAGGTTTGCCCCAAGGTGTTTTAGGGTGTCCGCCCGGACCTGTTTTACCTTCACCACCACCGTGTGGGTGATCGCAAGGGTTCATTGTAACACCACGCACTGTAGGTCTGATGCCCATGTAACGTTTTCTGCCGGCTTTACCGATTGACAAGTTTTTGAATTCTGAGTTACCAAGAGTACCGATGGTAGCCATACATTCTTTTCTTACCATTCTCATTTCGCCTGAAGGAAGTTTAATTGTTACATAATTACCTTCTTTAGCCATTACTTGAGCTGAGTTACCTGCTGATCTAACCATAACGCCGCCACGTCCGGGAATCAATTCGATATTGTGAACGATTGAACCTAACGGAATCAATTCTAACGGCAAAGCGTTACCTGTTTGAACAGGTGCTTCAGGACCGCTAACGATTACATCGCCAACGTTTAAGCCTTCAGGTGTCAAGATATATCTTTTTTCACCGTCAGCATAGAAACATAATGAAATTCTTACGTTTCTGTTTGGATCGTATTCAACTGATTTAACAGTTGCCGGTACGCCAAACTTATCTCTTTTGAAATCAATTACACGGTAAGATTTTTTTACACCGCCGCCTTTGTGACGACAAGTAATTCTACCTGTATTGTTTCTTCCTGCTGTTTTTTTCAATGATCTTAATAAAGATTTTTCAGGAGTTGAAGTAGTGATTTCTTGGTAATCACTCTTTGTCATACCTCTTTGTCCCGGAGATGTCGGATTAATTTTTCTAATAGCCATTGTTTTCTACACTCCTATAAATTCTAATGGTTCGCCTTCGATTGTTACGATGGCTTTCTTACTTGAGTCTGTTCTACCGAATTTATAACCCATTCTCTTTTCGTGAGAAGGCATATAAACGGTTCTTACTTTTTTAACTTTTCTTCCAGGAAAAGCTAATTCTACAGCTTTAGCAATCTCAATTTTAGTTGCATCTTTTTTTACTTCGAAAGTATATTGTGCATTTTCTGTTGCTGCCACTGATTTTTCTGTAATTAATGATTTTTTAATTACGTCATATAGTCTTTCTGTTTCTTTACTCATTATTGTAACCTTTCTGTAATTTCATTTACAGCAGATTCAGTCATAACAACAAAATCAGCTTCCAATAAATCTTTCACATTTAAGTTTGTAGGTAATAAAAGTTTTACGCTAGGGATATTTCTTGCAGACAATTCCAAGTTTTTGTTTTCATCTGCTTTTGTATCGGCAATAACTAAAACTTTACCGCTTACGTTCAATGATTTCAAAGCACTAACCATCAATTTTGTTTTTGGTTCAGCGATTGTTGAGAAATCTTTAACGATAACTAATTGAGATTCTTTTGCAGACAATGCTGATTTAAGAGCTAATTGTCTTGCTTTTTGTGGCATATTGAACGCATAACTTCTTGGTTTTGGTCCAAAGATTACACCACCACCTGCAAACAAAGGTGAACGAAGTGAACCAGCTCTGGCTCTACCTGTACCTTTTTGTTTCCAAGGTTTTCTGCCGCCGCCTGCAACTTCTGCTCTTGTTTTGCAGCTTGCAGAACCTTGACGTGCATTATTTAATTGTCTTCTTAATGCTAAGTGCATTACATGAATATTAGGTTCTACACCGAAAACACTTTTTTCAAGTGTAATTTCGCCTAATTTTTCTCCATTTGTACTTAATATTTCTTTTGACATTTTGAAATTTCCTTTTTTACTAACTATTTCCGTTTAAGACCGCTTACCGCTTGCTTACGCTTTATCTGGCACGACCGGCCGGTTTTTGTGACTTTTCCTTGTCGGGTATTTCTACGAGTCTTGGATTATTGACGGTTCAAAACTTTTGTTTTCATTTCATAAATTATTCTAATTTATTCCATTCAATCAAGTTTTTCACTTGGACGTGTTGGGTTCGCTTTCGCTCACCGGCACACTTGTCAAAATCCGCTAGTTCCATTTTGTTCTTGTAGGAACGATAGTAACTAATCTGCCTTCGCAACCAGGAACAGATCCTTTTACTAAAACCAATCCGTTAGCTGAATCAACTTTAACTAACTTCAATTTAGTAATAGTAACTCTTTCGTTACCCATGTTACCAGCCATTCTTTTACCTTTGATAACACGGCTAGGAGTTGTACCTGCACCGATTGAACCAGGTTCTCTGTGGTTTTTAGAACCGTGAGCCATAGGTCCTCTTCCAAAGTTGTGTCTTTTAACTGTACCTTGGAAACCTTTACCTATTGATTTACCTGTTACGTCAACTTTTTCAACATTTTCCAATACTGAAAGTTCAACCTTGTCGCCTACTTTGTAATCTTGAGGATTTTCAACTCTGAATTCTTGAAGATGTCTGTAGTTTGACAAGTTATTCTTTTTGAAATGGCCCAACTGTGCTTTTGTTAAGTGTTTTTCTTTAGCAGCGATTGTGCCAACCTGAATAGCGTTATAGCCGTCAGATTCAACTGTTTTCACTTGAGTAACAACAGTTTCATCGACTTTGATAACTGTTACCGGAATAGCCAAACCTTGTTCATCAAAGATTTGAGTCATTCCAACTTTTTTTCCTATTACACCTAGTGTCATATTCTACCTTTCTTGCTCGCTCGTGTTCAGCCTCACCTCGTGGGTTGTACTAATTTTCGAGTCTGCATTTTCTCTTGCGAGCGCTACTTTTGCTAACTGTTCTTTACCTTTTGAAGGACTTTCACCTTCCACCGCCTCTAATCTAACGATTATTACGGGTAGTAGATCACATTATTTATGCATAATGCTTATTCAATTTTCAAAGACCGGAATCTTGCAAACTATCTTGCTTCGATATCCACACCGGCCGGTAAATCTAATCTACGTAACTCGTCCATTGTTTGTTGAGTTGGTTCGTAAATATCGATAATGCGTTTATGTGTTCTCATTTCAAAGTGTTCACGAGATTTTTTATCAACGTGTGGCGAACGCAATACACAATAAATACGTCTTCTTGTAGGTAAAGGAATAGGGCCAGCTACTTTAGCGTCTGTTCTTTTTGCTGTTTCTACGATTTTTTCAGCAGATACATCAATAAGTTTGTGATCATAAGCTTTCAAACAAACTCTGATTCTGTTTTTCTTAGTGCTACTTGCCATTTGCATTCCTTTTTCTTTTTCTATGTACTACTTTGCGGAGTTAAAACTTTGGATTTCTTACCGCCTTGAAGTTCGCTATTTAAAACATTTCGGATATTTTACATTACTATACTTCAAGCATATTTATCTTAGGATAAACAAAACACCGTGTCAACCGTGTTTTTAGATATTTGTTTAGTTTTGTTACAAGAAACAAATTATATTTCTGTAGGAGTATCAGATTTTTTAAATCTTATTACTTGAGGTTTAAAAGTATCTGCAATTTCAGCACGTTTTGCCAATTTTGCTTCAACTTTGCCATTCATTTTTGTTGCCAATTCGCCTGCTTCACGCATACTTGCAGGTAAAAATTCTTTTGGACTAAGCAACATTTTTCCAATAGTTGCAGCAGTTTTTGCCACATATTTTGATACAAACAAAAATGCTTTTAAACCTTTCGGCGGGTTTTCTTCTGCAATAATTGCTATTTTATCAGATAATTGTGACAAACGAGTAACCGCTTCGCCCCCCTCAGCTCTTACCATAGTTTCTTT
>CAVKDD010000082.1:0-6242 GCA_963654845.1 Acutalibacteraceae bacterium
CCTTAATACAAGTGGACTTTTTAGGTTATCGGTAATCTATGAGGGGATTTCTTCCTTTCTACTTTGTTGCAAAGTAATTCCCCTCTGTTTTCTTTATAACGGAAATATTTTTAATAAATATGAAGGAAACTTAATGTAAGATAAAAAATGAAATTTTACGAGCAGAGGTTATGAAATGAGATTGTCCCCGAAAAGGCATGCAATACTGACAATGGTTGCACAGGGTTACACGGATAAAGAAATAGCTTGTCGTTTAAAAGTTTCTACGAGGACTGTTCAAACTCACATTGCGGGAATTATTGCAACCCTGAATGCGAGGAACAGGACAAATGCCGTAGTTATATATTTATATTCAAATCCGAAATGGAAAATTATATGAGGTTAAAATGGTTAAAAGAATTGTATTTCACTGGAGTGCAGGCAGGCATTACCCGACAGAATTTGAGAAAAAGTTTTATCATTTTTTGATTGATGCGGAAGGTAATGTTTATAACGGAAATTTCACTCCGGAAGATAATAACGTGTGTATCTCGGGAAAATATGCCGCACATACGGGTGGCGGAAACACGGGTTCTATCGGTATTTGTTACTGCGGAATGTACGGTTACAAGTCACCGAAATTTTGCGGTGATTTCCCGATAACAGCCGTGCAATTTGAAGCAGGTTTGGCACTTTGTGCAAATTTATGTAAAAAATACAACATAAAAGTGTCTGAAAATACTGTATTTACGCATTACGAATTTGGTCAAAAAAATCCTAAGACTTCAAGTTTTGGCAAAATTGATATAACTTATATCCCTTCCTATTCTTGGGTTGGCAAAAATGAGGTCGGCGGTTTTATTCGTTCAAAAGTTCGTTGGTATTTAGCAAAGAAATAAAAGAGGTATTTTATGGAAGTAAATTATTTTGATTTGTCGGGTGGTATAAATCAGGCAACTACAAAATCTGAAATGGGTTTAAATCCTAAAAAGGTGTATTGGTCGGATTCTAAAAATGTGGAAATTTTTGCAAATAAAGGAATTAAAAAGCAAAAAGGTAACGCAATAATTTTAAATCTTCCCGAACAAGAAAAAATAATCGGTATGGCTGAATTGGAGTCTGATAGCAAATTTAAACTTGTAATAGTTACGGAAAACGGAAAAATCTATGTTTATTCCGAGATTGACGGCAGTTTGAATTTATTATCAAAAACTCTCACCGGAACAAAAGTTATTTTTGCTCAATTTTTGCGTGGAATGCTTGTTGCAACGGACAAAGATTCTCTTTTTTATATCAAAGATAATTCAAATTATGACCTTGTCGAATGCGAACTGAAGGACAAAGCGGGAGAAGTCTTGTATCCTGATTGTTTGACGATTTACAAGGGTAGAGTTTGGTGCAGCAAGGAAGCAACGATTTATTATTCGGCATTGGGTTCTTATACGGATTTTACGACAAAAGATGATGCGGGATATATCAGCGATTTTCATACTGATACTTCAGATATTATAACGATGCACACCTATAAAGATTATCTTGCGATTTATAAAAAAGACCGTGTTTATCTTTTGTCGGGAACTTCCCCTACTGATTTTTCGGTTGCGTTATTTGCGGATAAAGGAACTTTTGCACAGCATTCGATAGTTAATGTGGATAATAAGCAATTCTTTTTGAGTAACGGAATTTTCGCTCTTGAACAGGTGGGGGAATTAAATCAAATCAGGTTAGGGTCTGAAATTTCCGAAAATATAAAAGAGGAATTTACAAAATTCGATACCGCAAGAATAGGTGACTCTCAAGTCGTTCATTATCCTGATAAAAATCAAATATGGTTTTTGTTTCCGTATTTGGATGACGATTATTATCATACGATTTGGATTCATGATTACGTCAATCACGCTTGGTATAAACGAATTGTTCCGCAGGATTTAACAAAAATTACCCTGTTTCATTCCAAACTTATCAGTGCGGATTCTGTCGGGAATATTTATCAAGAGGATTACGGAACGACTTTCAGCGGAAAAGGTATAGATTTTATGTGGAAATCACCGTTTTTCTCGCTTGGAAATTTTTTGAAGCGAAAAGCCGTTGAAGATTTTTATTTTTTACTTGATGACAAATTTGATAACAGGTTCAATTTTTCTGTTTATAAAGATTTTGATAGCGAGTATAAAGAATTTTCGGAACTTATTTATTCAAAACAAGTGAAATATTTTCTTTGGGCTGATGAAAATTCGCCTGAAACTCCGACTTATTGTTGGAATGACGGGGAAAGTGACACTCCCGGATGGGCAATCGGTTCAAATTCTATGGAGCGTGCGGAAATTACCGACAGTAATTATTCCGTTCAAATATGCGTGGAAGGCGAAGAACCTGCGGATAATTGTGCGATTATCGGTTTGCAATTCAAAGAAATATATTCTGAAGATTAAAATTTCACCACTCAAATATAACAGTCAGTACAAAACACGAAAGGAAAAACAAAATGACAGAAACAACTCAATCAACAACTTCAAACTCTTCTTATTCAGCATTTATTCCTGAATTATGGAGCCAAAAATTAAACAACATGTTAGAGAAAAACTGCGTAATGCTTCAATGTGTGAACAGAAATTGGGAAGGCGAAATCAAAAATCAGGGTGATACGGTAAAAATCATTACTCCTGCAAAGGTTTCGGTATCAACTTTGACAGATGATAATATTTCATATTCTTCACTTGCTCCAACTTCTATGGATTTGAAAATTGACCAAAAGAAATTCTTTGCTTTCAAAATTGATGATGTTTCAGCGGTACAAAGTAACACTGATATTATGGAAGCTCATTTGAGTAATGCAAAAAAAGCGATTGAAGAAGTGCAAGATTCGTATTTGCTCGGTTTACACACGGATGTTCCGACTGCAAATATTGTGGGTTCTGAAGAAAGTCCGATTACTTTGTCAAAAACCACAATTTACGAAAACTTTGTAAACCTTGCGTTAGCTTTGAAAAACTCCGATGCGGTACATTCCGGTGTAAGACCTTGGGTAGTAATCAATCCGACTATTGAGTCTTATTTGTTGCAAAGTTCTGAATTTATTTCAGCATACAATGTTGCGGATGAAACTTTGCGAGAAGGTTCAATCGGCAGAATTGCAGGCATGGACGTATTGGTTAGTACAAATTTAACCGATGTTGATAGCAAATATTATGTACTTGCGGGTACGAACGAAGCAATTACCTTTGCTTCTCAACTTTCTAAAATCGAAAGCTTGAGAGATAAAGACAGTTTCTCTGATTTGGTCAGAGGTTTGTATTTGTACGGAGCAAAAACCGTTCAGCCGAAAGCTTTGGCTAAAATGGTTGTCGCTGCATAACTATCGGGAGAGAAAAATGTTTTTTAAGAATATAAAGTGTCAGATTAAAGAAATTGCAAAAAATGCGGTATTTTTAGCGGAAAAAGAACTCGGAAACGGCAAAGGTAAAGAGAAAAAAGAACTTGCCATAAAATATGTGGTTAAAAATCTTCCGTTTTCTGAGTTTGTAAAACCTTTTGTGGCAATGTTGTTGTCAAAATTTATTGATGATGTCATTGAGGTTTCCGTTACTTATATGCAATCTATGCAAGAGTCAAAGGGAGAAAATTATAATGATAAATCAACAACCTAATAACAATATTTCATCACTTGCCTTGAGTTCACAGAACGCTTTACAAGGTTACAAAGATGTCTTCTACCAACTGGAGCAGGCAATAGGGGCAGATGCCCAAAATGTAAATTTACTTATGCAAAAAGGGATTATAACACAACCGCAAGGACAGTATCTGTTATCTCAATTAACCAACAAAGCACAGCAAATTAACATGTATAAGAATTTACAAAATCAACAACAACAAGTTGCCGCAGCTCCTGTTCAAAGCCCTCAAACTCCTCAACAACCGGAAAATCCTATGGCGATGTTTGACAAAGAACGTCCGGGATTTTTTGAGGAAGAAGGTCGAGGAGATGTCCGAGATTACCTTAAAGGGTGCGAAATGGACAAAGATGAAATTCTGCGAATAGCCTCTTTGGTGGAAGGTTTGGAAAATTCCGCCGTTGAGAAATATTTGAAGAAATCTGCTCACGACAAATCATTGAATGACGAGAACGAACTTGCCAAGAGAAAACTTACCGCTTATGCACAAAATTCTCCTGCAAACAGCAAGAACAACAGGATTTTTACTCGTGAGGAGATAGGCAAGATGAGTGGTGAAGAATTTGCAAAGAATGAAAAATTAATCATGGATCAGGTTAAGCAAGGATTGATTAAATAATACATAATTTGCAGGTTCTGAGTAAGGTCTGGGCAGAAGTTTTCTGCTCAGGCTTTTTAAAAAGAAAAGGAGAAGAAATGAACTTTTTAGAAATAATTAATAAATGTTTGGCTGAACTTAACAGTCGGCAAGTCAATGATTTCTCGGAATTGACCAAAAACGAGCATAAACGCTTATTGTCAGCGGTTAATTTGGTAAATAAAGAGATTTGCAATATTGAAAATTGGAGTTTTCTGTTGAAACGAACCTCAGTGCAATTACCTTCAAATACAACGGAAATCGAAAATCCCGTGAACGGTAAGATTTTGCATGTTTTTATAGACGGCGGGGAATATTTGTTTACCGAGGATTTGCGACCGTTTCTTGAGGGCAGGCATGCCGAAATTAAACGTTATTCAAGCTTAGGGAACAAGTTGCTTTTCCCGAAGTTTGAAGAGACGAAAACATTAGATATAGTTTATTATTCGGCAAATTGTGCGGTCGATTTTGAGCAAAACGAAAAAGAAAATCTTGAAAAAACTGACGATAAATCGCTTATTCCCATGCCGTTTGCGGAACAATTATTGGTTTACGGGGCATGTTTGAGAGTAAAAGCAAATCCGCAGTATTTCAAATTCTCGTATTGGTTAAGTATGTACAAAGAGGCTTTGCTAAACCTGAAATCAAAGGCATTACTTACTGTTCAGGGTACACCGACAATAAATCTTTCAAGGAATTAAAAAGGGCAAAAAAAACAGGAAGTCCTTTTCATTTCCCCCTGTTAAGATTTACACTAGCCGAAATATAAATAGCATGTATATTATACAAATTTTTTAGTAAAAATACAAATTATGATAAGAAATGTAACAGAATGGAACAACTTACACAACAACAAAAACGCTTTGTGAGCGAATATATACGAACTCTTGACGGTGAAGCCGCAGCGAAAAATGCGGGATACAAGGCTAAAAATCTCAAAAGTTTTGCTCAAGAATTGCTTACTCGTCCTTATATTGTGAAGGAAATAAATACTCAACTTCGCACTCAGATTTCTGCGTTGAATGTTCAACGTGGCTATGTGGTCAAAAAACTTCTTCAAATTGCAGAATTTTCACTTGAGGAAGAAGATATTTTGGATAAAGACGGAAATTATACGGGCAAACGTAAATTGAGAGATTCTTCAGCGGGCTTGAAGGCTCTTGACGGTTTGTGCAAATATTTAGGCTTTTCAATCTCAACTCCCGAAAATGAAGGCGGGCATGAGTTCAAAATTATTACAATCGCAAATTTAGATGATGAAAAAATTTAAGGAAAATTTTATGAAAACAAATAATGAAATTGAAAAAATATTATTAAATGACGAGGAATATGACAAACTCGTCAGCTCAAAAATTGAAAAAGATTTTGAAAACGTATTGGAAGAAAAATCTTCGCAAAAACCTGAAATTATAACGGAAATTTCAGAAGTTCCGCAAGGGCTATTATTTTCAAAAAATTCAACTTTTGAAGTCATAAATAAGACAAATAAAACGAAATCTTTTATTAACGGATTGCAGGCGGAAGGCTTTTTGGGGGCAAACGATTTTGAGCGTTCAAAATTATTAAAAGGCGAAACCAACGCTTTTGTCCGAGATAACATTTTTGTGAAATTTGTCAAATGTAAGATTAAGTAATTATGTGTAAATTTATAAGAATAAAATCTTACAAAGCCTTACAAAACAATGAAAAATATTCAAAATATATTGAAAAAATAAATGAACTTTATCAAAAATATTCCAAATTTTTGTTTGACGATTTCTTTGTAACTTCTTCAAACAAAATTGAAAATTTTATCACGATTTTTGCCCCGTATTTTTGGATAATTACGGATAGAAATGATAATTTTGCGGGATTTGTTTTTCTTGATGATTTTGTCGGAAACGGAAACAAATTCTTTAGTGCGGAAGTTTCTGTTTGTTTTGATAAAAAATATTGGGGAAGTTTTGTCAGATATT
>CAVKDD010000083.1:0-6212 GCA_963654845.1 Acutalibacteraceae bacterium
CTTTATCAGCGTTTTTCAAAGCATCGCCATCAATTTTTGCTCTAAGATTTTTGATGTATTTGTAGATATAATCTCTCGGTAATTCTAACAAATTAGCCAAATCCTTTGCATAAACAACTTTATTTTTGTTAGCGGCAAAGTAATCAAATACTTTTTGTTCTCTTTCGGTTAATGATTTTTTCAAAACAACTCTTACTTCGTCACGCAATTCATTGCCTGTTTTTTTGTTGACAACTTCTTTTGCGATTTCAGCACCTTTAGCGGCTGTTTTTGCGGCTCTTGTTGCTTTTTTCTCAGCGTGAGCGGTTGTTGTAATATTAGTTTTTTCAGTTTCTTTTTCTTTTTTATGAGTAACCGAAGTTTTAACTTTTTTCGGTTCTTTTTCTTTCTTTGTTTCTGTTTCGTTTTTCAAATTTTGTGCAGAGAAAGGTGAAACATAAAGTTCTTTTTCCTTTTCGTAAGCACGTTCTGCTATTGCACTAAGTCTTTCAACTTTAGGAGAAGACCAGCCGGTATCTTCTGAAACTACAGGCTTTCCGTGAAGCACGATATCAATAAGGTCGTTAGTTTCTTTTTTCTCTTCAACTTTTTTTCCTAATCTTGCTGCAAATTCTTCTAATGTTATTTTTTCTAAAGAGCTTCTCCATTGTTTAATCTCTTCTTTGCTCAAGTATTCAGACATTCACTATCTCCTTGCTAAAAACTATTCCTAAATATATCCTTTATTATGTTTAATTTAGCATAAACCATGCCCCATGACTCAAAATGTTTCATAACGTAAATTTTTATTTATTTTGGTTACATTTTGCCCAAAGGTATTGATTTTATTCTTTTTCGAGTAATCGGGTGTTAATTTTTCCAAATTTTGCCGATAAGTTATCGATAAAGTGAATTAAATATAATTCAGGTTCCAAATCCTTTTGATCCAAATCAATAATTGCACCCCAGTCGGCTCTTCCGTGGTGAGCCGCAATCATTTTTGCTACACGCTTAAATCCTGCGGTCATACAGGTTGAAAAACCGTATTGTGAGTGAGAAATCCATTCTTCTCTAAAGTTTGGTGCGTAATCTATCAAACCTGTTTCCAAATCTATTGTGTATTCAAAGATTTTTCCGAAATCGTGCAACAAACACGCCGCAAGAATTTCATCAGGATTTGTTTTGTAGGCAAATTTTGCCATATTCAATTCTGCAAATTCGGCACATTCAACCGTGTGAACCAACAAGCCGCCGATGTAATTATGGTGCATAAGTTTTGCCGCAGGCATAATTTTAAATTCGGGATATTGCTCAAATTGTTGTGCTACAAAGTCGTGCAAATCTTTATCTTGAATTTTATCAACGTAAGATTGAAGTTTTGCGTAATACTCTTCTATTTCGTTAGGGTCTAAACCTAATTTTGATTCTTTAATAAGTTCAAGTGCCGAAATCAAGCAGTTATTGTATTTTTCGTTGAAACTGCCTGATACGATTCGTACCAAATTCCCAGTTCTAAAAATTTTATTATCAAACCTGTTAAGTGTTTCTTCCCACAAAATACAGTTTAATACCGAGTTATCTTTAGTGTTTTTCAGTTGTAATTTCCCCATTTTCGTTCCGGCTTTTGTGTCACCGATTGAAAAAATAACAACTTCGTAAGTGTCTTCCGTGTTAAACATTTTTATATCCTTATAAAACTAATTTTTGCTCTTGTTAATGATTTTGTCATCAATTCCCCAAACGAAGGAAGAACGGATTTCTTCACCTGTTTTTTCGATTGGGTGGTTTGCGTTTTCTTCTCTAAGTTTGTTGAAGTTTTTGCAACCTGATTTCATTTCGTTTGTAAATTCTTCGGCAAATTCACCTGATTGAATTTCTTTCAAAATTTCACGCATTGCATTTTTTGAGGCTTCTCCGATAACTCTCGGACCTCTTGTCATATCGCCGTATTCTGCGGTATTAGAGATTGAATAGTGCATATCTGAAATTCCGCCCTGATTTACCAAATCAATGATAAGTTTCATTTCGTGCAATACTTCAAAATATGCCATGTGGCGGGAATATCCTGCCTCTACCAAAACTTCAAAACCCGCTTTCATCAAGGCTTCTACACCGCCGCAAATGACAGCTTGTTCACCAAACAGGTCGGTTTCGGTTTCTTCTTTAAAGGTGGTTTCAATAATTCCTGCTCTGCCCGCACCGATTGCACTTGCGTAAGACAAAGCAACTTCTTTTGAATCGCCCGAAAAATCATTTTCAACCGCAATAAGAGAAGGAACGCCTTTGCCTTCCGTGTATTGACTTCTGACAGTATGTCCCGGACCTTTTGGTGCGACCATAATTACGTTGATATCACTAGGCGGAACTATTTTTTTGTAGTGAATATTAAAACCGTGTGAGAACATCAAATATTGCCCCGAGTGCATATACGGCTTAATTTGTTTTTCGTAAACTTCAGCCTGTAATTCGTCAGGAATAAGTATTTGAACAATATCCGCATATTTTACGGCATCTTCAATAGACATAATTTTAAAGCCGTATTGTTGAGCCTTTTTGTCGGAATTTCCGCCGAGTCTGAGCCCTAAAACTACGTCACAGCCCGAATCTTTCAGGTTCATAGATTGTCCGTAACCTTGAGAACCAAACCCGATAATAGCGATTTTTTTAGTCTTAATTAATTCTTGATTAATGTCTTTATCAAGATAAATTTTAATATTCTCCATACTATAACCTCTTTTCCCTAGTTTTGAGTTTATTTTAACATGAAGAATTATTATTGGTAACAATAAAATTTATAAAAAAATATAAATTAACAATATTAATTTGTTCCGATTTGGTTTTCTCCGAGTATAAAAACCTTCCATTCAGCGGACGTTTCGGTTATCGGTTTGTAAAAATCTTTGACCAAAATTTGTTTTGTTTGTATCGGAATATAATTTTTTGATTTTAAATAATTTTCAAATTTTTCGGAATTTTTTGTGTATTTTTTTTGTTTAATAATCGGGTAAAAAGCACGTCTTTTTCGTGCAATTTCGCAAAGCATAATGTTTATAATTTTGTCATAATCAAAATCATAACCGCTGTTTGTCGTCACATCCAAAATATAATTCAAATTATCATTTGTCGAAATTGAAAAATAACCCAAAATTTTTGAATCTTCTTCCAGCACAAATCGAGTGATATAACCGTCATTAAAACCCGTGAAAAATATTTCCTGAAATTCTTTTTTATGTCGCAACATTGAAGGTTTAAAGATATTTATGACTTCCGCATTGTAAAGTTCTGCAATTTCTTTTGCATCGGAATTTTGAGCATAACGCCAGTGGTAATCCGATTTCTCTGGGGTCGGTTTTTCAATCTTCCAAAGGGTTTCAGAGGCACATTGTCTAAATCCGCAACCGTTTATGAATAAATTAAACAATTCCTCGTGACATTCATCTATTGTAACAGCAAACGAGGTTGCTCCTTTTCCGCCAAATTTTTGGATAATAAATTCAACAAGTTGTTTTCCGACTTCGTACAAATTTTCTTTAAACACAAGTCGTGTAATGTTGATTTTGTACGGGTTACCGGGAGTTTTTGCAGTTGTAATAAGTCCTAAAATTTCGTTATTTTCAAGCAAAATAAAAGATTCCGATTGAAATTTCAAACTCAGCGGAAGCATTGCATTTACAAAACTTACGGGAACTTCCAAAATAGACTTTGCAATTTTGTCGTTTTCGTCATTGCAAAGATATGAAACAAGTTTTTTCAGTTTTGGATAGTCAACGTAAGTCAATCTTCTTATTTGCATAATTTCATTATATATTTTTTAAATATTCTTTGCAAGCTTAGACGCTGCGGTAAATAACCCTCTTACAAAAGCAAGAGGGTTCAAATTTTTATCTGATTTTTTCGGGTCTGCAAAAATACGGATTGTTTTGGTATTTTGCCCAAGTGATAAAGGCTTTGTTTCCTTTTATCACTGTAGAACCGACAACTTTGTATCTGTTAGCCCCTTTTGCATCAGGTTGTTCCGCAAAGGTTTCCAAATTGTAGGTTATAGGTTCTTTTGACTTGTCCTTCATTGAGGTGTACAGGTCATCAAGTTGGATTTCTGAGAAATTGCAGTTAATTTTATACGCATCGCCTGCGTGTTTTACGATTTCTTCGTATCTGCAATAACCGTTTGACCAGCCTATAATTTTTCTTTGCGTAGAGAAAGAATTTCCTTCGTATTCGGATTCTATTGTTTCCTGATAAGCCTCACAATCTTTGAAATGTTTTGTGAATTTTGATGAAAATTTTGTTTCGGTTGCTGCGTAAACACAGGCAATTCCTGCGACAACGGCAATTATTAATATCAATAATAAACTGTGCTTTTTCATAAGCTTTCATCTCCCTAACTTTTCTCACATTATAGCAAAATTTGTAAATTTATCAAATTATTTTTACAAATTTCAAAAAGTTTTAAAAATCTCATTAGTTTGTATGATTTCAAAAAAAATAGAAATGCTAATATAACAATATACTCCTTAGAGACTAAGATACACATATCCCTAATCAACAGCTATGAACCTCAGTGCATAGCTTTTTTTTATGGGAAAATTTGTTTTTATAGTATAATCGGTTTATGAATATTACTCAAGAATTTGAAACAATAGCAGCGATTTCAACCCCGATAGGTACGGGCGGAGTCGGCGTGATTAGGATTTCGGGCGATAAAAGTTTTGAAATTGCCTTGAAAATTTCTGACAGAAAAAACTTACCTGCGGGCAGAATTTGTCACGGCTGGATTATGGACGGAGAAAACAAAGTGGATGAAGTTGTGATTTTGCCATTCAAAAATCCGAACAGTTACACGGGTGAAGATGTCGTAGAAATTCAATGTCACGGCGGAATTAACGTAGTTCGCAATATTTTGGACATCGTTTTGAAAAACGGTGCAAGAATGGCGGAACGTGGCGAATTTACCAAAAGAGCCTTTTTAAATAAAAAACTCGACCTTTCGCAAGCGGAAGCCGTTGATGATTTAATTCACGCTAAAACCTCTGTTTTTGCGATGAAATCGGCAAAAAATTTGTCGGGTGTTTTGGCAAATAAGATAAATGAGATTAAGGCTAAAATTTTTGAGATGACTTCTCGAATTGTTGCGGGAATTGATTTTCCTGAAGATGTTGCGGAGCCTGAATATTCATATTTGATTAACGGGTTTGAAGAAACTCTTTCTCAAATTGATAAAATTTTAGATTGTGCGAAATCTTCTGATATTTTGCGTCAGGGGGTAAAAGTTGCGATTGTCGGACGTCCGAATGTCGGTAAATCGTCACTGTTCAATGCTTTGCTAAACCTTGACCGTGCGATAGTTACCGATATTGCGGGAACTACTCGTGATGTGATTAAAGAAAATATAGATTTGGGCGTTTCGGTTACCCTTGTTGATACTGCGGGAATCAGACAATCAGAAGATGTGGATAAGGTTGAAGAAATCGGAATCGAATATTCCAAACAGTCTGCCAAAGAGGCTGATTTGAATATCTTTTTGTATGATGCAAGTGTCGGTTTGACGGACGAAGATAAGGAAATTTTTGAACTTGTAAAAGACGGAAACTGTATTGCTGTTGCAAATAAATGCGATTTGGTTGACCGTTCGACTTATGAGCCTGAAATTGCAAATGTTGTGATGTTGTCCGCCAATACAAAAGAGGGGCTGGACGAGTTAAAAAATAAGATTAAGGACATTGTTTGCGGATTTTCGATTGAAGATACCGAATTTGTGACCAATAAACGCCAACAAGCATGTTTGATACGCTGTCAAACCGCCTTGGAAAACGCTTTAATGGCGGCAAAATGCGAAGAATTGCAAGATATGATTTATATTGATTTGAAATCGGCTTTGCTTGCACTTGATGAAATTACGGGAGAAGTCATAACAGACGATATTTTGAATAATATCTTCGACCATTTCTGTATCGGGAAGTAAGGTTATTTGAAAGGGTGAAACCTTGCAAAATGTCGGTTGGGCATACTTGTTCAACGGTGAAAATGCACTCTCTGATTGTGATATAGCCCTTTAAAAAGTAGGTCGGCGTTGCCACGCCGACTACATGATTTTAATTGTCAGGCAATGCCGTGACCTACATTTGGGCTTTGTGGTATATGTTCAATGTTGATTATTATACTGGATTGCTTCGCTAATGCTGTCTTGGATTTTGGCGGGTCGGACGGCTCAACGCAGTCCTCCCAAGGACGTG
>CAVKDD010000084.1:0-6187 GCA_963654845.1 Acutalibacteraceae bacterium
CCCTTGCTATAATTCCCTTATGGTATGGTATGGTATGGTATGGTGTGGCGGGGCGGGGCGGGGCAAATCTTTCGTTCAAAAATCCTTTTAATCCTTGTAGGGAAAAAGTAAGAAAGGATTTTAAACATGGAAACTCGTATCAATTACGCAAATGATGGTAGTCAGTATCAAAAGTATCAAAAACCGGGAGTGTTAAAAGAAGGTGTAGGCGTGGCAGCAGGGCTTGGAACAACTACTGCTGCACAATTTCTCTCTTTGCCTGTCGGTATGTTGGCAATGGAAAAGATGCAAAAGATTGATAAATCTTGCTCTAAAGCGGATGTCGTTGAAATTCGTAAAGGTTTGGATAAGGCTTTAGACGTTAGCGGAATGAAGGCTAAGGGGGTAACAATTAAAGACTATGCCGGAACTCCGATTAAAAACGAAAAACTTTCTCTGTTTGGTCGTGTTAAACAGGCGTTGTTAGATCAAGTAAAAGTGCATGCAGCTATTTCGGAAGGCAGAAATGCCGCTTATAGTGATATTTCAAACAAAGTTTTGATAAATACCGAAAAAATGGCTCCTGCAGGTTTCCATGAAATCGGACATGCTATAAACTTTAATAATTCTAAGTTCTGGCGAGCTTTGCAAAAATACAGATTATATGCTCCGTTTGTTGCTCTTACTGTAGCAGGTGTGGCAATTTTAAAACGTAAAAAGGCTGATGGTGAAAAACCAACAGGTATCATTGATAAAACTACAACTTTTATAAAAAACAATGCCGGTAAGTTGGCGTTTGGTGCAATGATTCCTATTGTTGCGGAAGAGGTAATGGCATCCGTAAGGGGAAATAAATTGGCAAAATCGCTTTTATCACCTGAATTGGCTAAGAAAGTTATCAAATCGAACAGGTGGGGTGCTTTGTCTTATGTCGGTGCTGCGGTTACAATAGGCTTAGCCGTTACGCTCGGTTCAAAGGTTCGTGATAAAATCGCAAGTCCAAAACCTGTACAGGAATAGATTTTATAAGTATAAACGAGGTCGTCAAATGTCAACCTCGTTTATTTATTGTAAAAGCATAATTTGATTATAAGTTGCTTTCTTTAACTTTTAGTACCAATCGCAGTTGCCTGTTCCGCACAGAATTTTATCTAAGTCGTCAATGGTTTCTGTTCTTGTCATTTCGTAAGTTACGGGAGTTATTGAGATTTTGTTGTTGCGAACGGCTGCAATATCCGTTTTTGCCTCTCTCGGTTCATCAATCAATTTTCCTGCAAGCCAATAGTAAACCTTTCCTCTCGGGTCGGTTCTTTTTTCGTAATTATCGGTGAACATTTTTCCGCCGAGTTCTGTTATCGCAACCCCTGCAATGTCTTCAGGGTCAAGGCTCGGGACATTCACGTTTAAAATTGATTTTGGCGGAAATTTGAAATCTGTAATTCTGTCAAGCAATGCAACAACGAAATCGCCTGCAGTATTAAAGGCTTCGTAATCACTTTTTAGTGAAGCTAGGGAAACGGCAAGGCTTGGAATTCCAATCATTGCACCTTCCATAGCACAACTTACCGTGCCTGAGTACAAAATGTCCGAGCCTAAATTTGGACCGTGATTTATGCCTGAGATTACAAAATCAGGTTTTTCATCACCTTGTAACAAGGCACTTACGCCGATTTTTACGCAATCTCCCGGAGTGCCGTTTGTTACCCAAACTTTCTTCGCTCCGTTTTTGCCTTCGTCAAGTTCTTCCACTCTCAAGGGAGTGTGAATTGTCAACGAATGTCCTGCCGCACTACGCTCTCTATCAGGTGCGACAACATATACATTATGTTTTTGTGCCAGTTTTTCGGTCAGCACTCGAATGCCGTTAGCGGCAATTCCGTCATCGTTTGAAACTAATATATTCATTTATCTCCTCATTTTAGCTATTTATACCTTTTATTAGTATAAGTTAGAACGGCTATTTTTTCTTAATTGTTAAGTATTGTGAAGTGAAATATCAAAAATATAGCAATTTTATATACGAAAAATACTTTATATACATGTAAACACGAGGAAGTGCTTCTTGAGAAAATACAAAAAACTTAAGCACACACTTCACACTTCACTATTTGAGGAATGAATCAAATTTTACATTCCAAAGAGCCTTCTTTTTAGGCTCTTTTTTTTATTAATAATAAGTCTGGGGAAGCTTTTATGATTTATCGTTTGTGACAAAAACTTCGGCTAATTTACCGTTTCCGCCTGATTTAAGTTCGATTTTTTTAGGTTCTTCGTCCTTTTTAAAATCGTCCTTTTGATATTCAAACAAGAATTTCATGAACGCCTTACTATACATAATTTACTCCTGTCACTACACAAATTACTACACTTACATATATATTAAAACACGAAATCACAAAAAATTGCTAAATTTGACGAAATTGTTACATTTGTAGTTTTTAAATATTAGTCGTGCGGATAGGATATTTTGCTAATGTTTTAAAGTGCTCTGAAAGTACATAATCAGGTATATGTTTGTTTAGAAAGATAAGACATCTTTTTAAAACGAAACAGAGTAAACAAGGAGGTAAAAATGTCAATTAAGAAATTATCTATGGCAGCTGCGATTGCCGTTGGAATATCAACGTGTTCCTTGACATCAGTAATGGCAGCTTGCCCGTGCAGTACTCCGGCACCGGCAGAACCAATGCCGGTAGTTACGGGACCTGCATGCCCTGTGGACACTCCACAGACAACATGTTCAAAATGTAAGAAAGCAACTCCGGATTGCAAATGTAAAAAGCAAAAACCGACTTGCGAGCAAAAAAAGAGTGATTGCGGTTGCAAAAACGAAATCAGTTGTGACAAACCCGCAGTTCCTGCAACGGCACTTTGCCCTCAATCAGGAAAGATTGACAAGGCTGAAATGAAACAGGTTTACGGATATCCGCAAGCAATTTACGGTACAAACAATTACGTTGGTGAGCCTGCAAACTCTATTTTCTCAACCGAAACAGCTATGAAAGGTTGTCCCGCAAGCAGAATGTCTGCAACAATTCCGGGTGCAACAGTAGCAACAGACGGTCAAATTACGGGTGCTGCTGCACAAATGCCGTGTTTGAATGAATTACCAAACTGCAACAACGGCGGTACTGTAATTAACAGAAACGAACAAAAAATGGACGGCAACGCTTGCCCTATTGATATTCAAACATCAAATTCAATCAATGCTGTTAAGAAAACTCTGATTCCTTACGAAATTCCGCAACAAATTCAAAACATAACAGGTGCGGCTGCTCCTATGGGCGGTTGTATGTTCCCTGATGTACCGAACAATCACTGGGCATCTTGTGATATCGACAAATTAGCGGTAAATGATGTTGTTGTAGGTTATCCTGACGGCTTGTTCAAACCGAACAGACACATTTCCCGTGCAGAATTTGCGACAATGCTTGTTAAAGGTTTCAATTTGGATTGCGGTATAAATAAACAAACTAAATTTACCGATGTTCCATACAACAACTGGGCTAATGCTGCGATTGCAAAGGCTGTTGATGAAAACTTGTTAGACGGTTATCCTAACAAAACTTTCAGACCGCACGCAAACGTAACAAGAGTTGAAGCTTTGGCATCAATTTCAAAAGGTATGACTTGCGATATCGATAGTTGCAAGGCTAATGAAATCTTGAGCAAATACGCTGACGGTAATTCAGTTCCCGAGTGGGCAAGAATTCCTGTGGCAAAATCCTTGCAAAACGGTGCGTTGAAAGATTCACCTACTCCGAATATGATTATGCCTAAGAAAGAAGCTTCTCGTGCAGAAATCGCTTCAATGATGCAAACAGTTCGTGTAGCATTGGGTTATGACACAAATCCGAAGACAGCAAACAACATTTGTCCGGCATGTCCGATTGATAAAAATGCTTTGATTGAACACGAAGAAATCGTTAAAATTCCTACGTTGAAATTATCAATGATTGACCAGTTGACTGCGAAATCATCACACGTTGGTCAATATTTCAGAGCAAATACTCTTGAAGACGTTACGATAAACGGCAAAGTTTACCCTTGCGGTTCAACCGTTACAGGTCGAGTAGTCGAAGTTATCAGACCATCGGGCTGTGAAAAGGGTGCGTTGAAACTGGCATTTACCGAAATTAAAAATGGTGATTGTAAGACCGTTTTACCAAAACAAATTTTGCAAGCACAGGTTAATAAGTCTAAAAACGTAAACCCTGTAGCAAGATTTGTAGAAATGCCGTTTACTCTTGCCGGCTCATTGGTGGGTGTTGTCGGTAGAACTGCGGGCGGTATCCTGACTAATGTCGGTAACGCAGCAGAAAACGTTACAAACGATGCAGGTTATATGCTTGGTCACGCCTTCCAAGGTCAATTCGGTGCGGCAGCAAGAAGCTTGGGTGACGGTGTATTTGAAGCCGTTAAAGCACCTATTGACGTAACAAGAACTGCCTTGTCAGGTACAATGGGCTTGTTCCAAACAACAGGTGACGAATTTGCATATCT
The DNA here is from genome assembly GCA_963654845.1 of Acutalibacteraceae bacterium. Taxonomy (GTDB): domain Bacteria; phylum Cyanobacteriota; class Vampirovibrionia; order Gastranaerophilales; family Gastranaerophilaceae; genus Zag111. The sequence continues at coordinate 4,483 of CAVKDD010000084.1, forward strand.
TGTTGACCCTAAAGGTTACAAAATCTCTGCGGTTAACCCGAGAGAACACGTTACTATCGCTTTCGGCTGTAACGAATAAAGGCGTCTTTCGTCCTTTCTACCTGAGAAGAATCCTTGATTATTGTCAAGGGTTCTTCCTTTTTTTAAGAAGATTTTTTTGTAGCATAACAATTTTAATGTACTTGAAGGTACATTGAATTTTCTATATTAAAAACTTGGCACAAGACAACAAGTTATGAAAATTGCTCTTTTGCAACGGCAATTAGTTTGTAATAAGTTGCCAAATCTTTTGGTGAGGCGTTTTTTATCGTTAAAATCAAGTCTTCTTGAAGTTCTTTTGATGCCTTGAAATGCTCGAAATCAAACAGTTCTTTTATGGCAATGTTAAAAAATGTTGCGAGTTTTTCTATGTTTTCTTCTTTTGGGAATTGGCACCCGTTTTCGAGTTTGCAGAGGTTTGTAGTTTCCATACCAATGGCTTCGGCAAGTTGGGCTTGCGTAAGGTGTTTGCTCTTACGAAGTTCCCTAATTCTAAGTCCTAAAAGTTTGCTGAGTTGTGCCATTTTTTGCCCTCTATGTTTTTGATTATCTCATACATTTAGTTTAATAAAATGATATAATAAGCCAAAATATATTGACAAAGTTGGCATAATGCGACATAATAATATTGTAAATGTTATTATTCTAAAGGATTAATAACATAGTTGTATGTTGTATGTAAAAGAAAGGAATTTCAACATGAGAACAAAAAGATTCGGTTTTACTTTGGCAGAAGTATTGATTACATTGGGTATCATTGGTGTAGTTGCGGCAATGACAATTCCAACCTTGATTTCAAACACAAACAGTGCAAAATTCAAATCACAGTACAAAAAGACCTTGTCAACCTTGAACCAAGCTGCTTTAATGGCAACCGCACAGTATGACTTAGACTATGCGTCTTTGACTGCAGATTGTGGTGGCGGTACTGATAAACCTGACGTAACTGCTTCTATGTGTGCATTGATTAACGGTACATTGTCAGGTGCTACATATTATGCTTCAGCATCAGCAATGACAATTCCCGGTTCAACCGCAACATATTCAATTAACGGCACCCCAACAGTTGCAGATGCAAGTTGGACAGCATATCAGTTGGCAGACGGCTCTGTTGTAGCGTTCAATGATATCAAGTCTTGTACATTGGAAGTTGGTGGCGATATTACTGCAGATTTAGATGAGGCTTGTCGTGGTTTTATCGATGTTAACGGTGCAACACTTCCTAACAAAGAAGTTACTTGTGGCGGCGGCGGAACAACTGCGGTTGCCTCAACGGTTGGTGATTGTATTGTAAGAAATAATGCTACGGATATGGGCGATATTTTCCCTGTAGTTTTCCATGATGGAACAGTTGAACCAATCACAAATGCAGCAAGATACGTTTTGAACCAAGCAAAATAGTATAAATTGCGTGCATAACAGATTCTGAATAACAAGAAAATTTAATGCTCATTGCATTCGCAAAAATTTTCTAAGTTTTCAGAATGACGTACCCTTTGGTAAGTTTTTCCAAAATGTCATTCCGGACAGCACGAACGTTAGAGAGTGCGTGATTCGGAATCTGTTATAACCTTGCAAAATAAATGCAAGATAAAAAGACTTAATTTAATAAACATACGTTTTATTGTGTCATAAAGAAATTCACCTTTCTTATGACACTTTTTTT